>BDTY01000020.1 GCA_002897955.1 archaeon BMS3Bbin15 | reverse complement strand
GTGTGTATGTATTTCACATTCCTAACTTCTGTATCTATGTTTTGCATCAATACCTCCTAATCAACTCGGAGCTTGCATCAGCAAGCCCCTGCCTCAAAACCCGAGGGTTTAGGGAGGGGTAGTTGACTATGTCATCTTCAGGGATTATATAGTGGGCGAGGTCGAAAATCTGCTCTGCTTTTTCGATAATACTCCTGTCGCCTGAGCAGGGTATACCGGAGCACCTTAAAACCATGGCATCACCCTGTTTTACAGCTACTGCTTTTAAAGGAATATTATATCCCTCTGCTCTCTCCATAAAATAGGATGATAGCTGGCCGCTGAAGCTCACTCTGGAGTCAAAGAAAACTTCTACCTCTCTCACCCTCAGCTCTTTAAGCGCCTTTAAAATCTTTTCCACAGCTTTCTCTGATATTTTACCGAATCTGTACTTTCCATAAACGCCTGAAATATCTCTGAGAAAGCCGTCATCACAGAGTATAATCTCCTTACCCTTAAGATAGCTTTCTACAATTATGAGCACATTATAACCATCTATACATAGCTTTTTATCTTCAAGCTCCTTCTTAGAAACAAGCCTGTTTATATGCACAAGAACATCCCTCTTTGAGAATATGCACCTGTAGAGGAGATTTCTTTCTTTACTGTTCAGATTATACCTGTTTCCCACAATGCTTACAGACTGCTCTCTTGAGTAACCCCTATCTAAGAGGTATCTCAGGTCAAGACTGGCATCTCCCAGCTTAAAATTAATTTTCTGCACATTTATAATATTCTTCTTCTGGTTTTTCTTCTTTTTGGAAAACCTTTTATTGCAGATTCTCAGATATCCTTATGATAGAATTATGGCAACCTATTCTCATTCACGGCTTTCCACCTTTGAGAACTGTCCGAGAGCCTACAGATACAGATATATTGATAAAGTAAAAATGGAGCCTGAATTTGAGGGTATCGAGGCTTTCATGGGCAGCAGGGTTCATGAGACTCTTGAAAAACTCTACAGGGACATCAGGCTATCCAGGGAAAACAGCATGGAGGATATTCTTGCCCACTACTGTGAAATATGGGGGAAAAACTGGCACAATAACATTAAAATTGTCAAAAAGGAGTACACTCAAGAGAATTACTTTGACACCGGAGCCAGATGCATTGCTGATTATTACAATAAATATCAGCCTTTCAATGACAGCAGGACTCTAGGACTGGAGCAGATTATTTACGTTGATATAGATGGATACAGGCTGAAAGGATTTATTGACAGGTTATCGTTGAAAAATGACAATCATTATGAAATACATGATTACAAAACCTCTCAGTATCTTCCAGCTCTTAAATACTTCAGAAAAGACCGCCAGCTCGCTCTGTACCAGATTGGTCTTGATGATATGTGGGGAGATGCAGAGGAAACAGAGTTGGTCTGGCACTATCTTGTTCATAATAAGGAAATCAGGGTAAAGAAGGAGCCAGAAGATTTGGAAAGATTAAGGGAGGATATTGTTGGAATCATCCAGAAAATCGAGATGGCAGAAGATATGAACGATTTTCCTGCTGTGGAGTCGAATCTCTGCTCCTGGTGTGAATTCCAGCCTTTATGTCCTAACCATGCTCATATAATTAAAACCGAACAGATGCCTAAAAACAGATTTCTGGAGGAGCCCGGGGTCAGACTGGTAAACAAATACACTGCCTTTCTGGAAGAGAAAAGAGATTTCCTCAGGAAAATCGATGCTGAACTCAGGGAGTTGAAGGAAGCCCTGGTAGATTATTCCAGGAGAGAAGGGGTTGAGGTGATAGCAGGAAGTGATGTCAGGGCAAGGGTAAAGATAAAAGAGATAAGCAAATATCCGGCAAAAAAGGAAATTGCAAGAAAAGAGCTGGAGAGATTGCTGAAGAAAGCCGGATTATGGGAGAGAGTTTCGGATTTGAATGTTTATACACTGGCAAAGATGGTTGATTCAGAGAGTCTGGAACCAGAGCTTCTAGACAGGATTAAGGTTTATCAGACCAAGGAAGAGGATTGCAGGATTTATCTGTCTAAAAAAAGAAATGTTGAGGAGTAAGTTTCAGAGTTACTCCTTCTTCTTTTGATTCATATTCATAAATCCCTGGATGATATCTATTGGTATAGGCAAGACAAAGATTGAAGACTTCTCACTGGCTGCCTCTGTAACAGTCTGAAGAAATCTCAGCTGAAGAGATGCTGGATGTTCACTCATTATTTCTGCGGCCTGACTAAGCTTCTCTGCAGCCTGATATTCACCCTGTGCTGAGATAATCTTTGCTCTTCTTTCCCTTTCAGCTTCTGCCTGAGCAGCCATGGCACGCTGCATATCCTGAGGTATTTCAACATCCTTGATTTCAACGGCAGTAACCTTTATACCCCATGGGTCTGTCTGGGTATCTATAATCTTTTGAAGCCTTTCATTCAGTTTTTCCCTCTCACTCAGAAGTTCATCAAGCTCTGCTTCACCTACAACACTTCTGAGTGTAGTCTGGGCTATCATACTTGTGGCTGCAAGATAATTCTCCACTTCATTTATTGCCTTGCCAGGGTCAATAGTCCTGAAGTAAATCACAGCATTCACTCTGACCGGTACATTATCTCGGGTTATGACATCCTGAGATGGCACATCCATGGTTATGGTTCTCAGGTCAAGCTTGAACATTCTATCTACCATTGGTATAATGTAGAACATACCAGGACCTTTGACCCCAACATATCTACCCATCCTATAAATAACACCACGTTCATATTCACTTACAACTTTTACTCCTGAAACAACTATAGCAATAACAATAAGCACAACAGGGATTATAATAGAAATACCATCCAGTAATGCCATTTACTTCACCTCCTTTACTATCAACATAAGGTTCTCTATCCCTACTACTTTAACCTTTCTACCTATTTCAATTTTCTCCTTTTCTGTTCTTGCTCTCCAGAGTTCGCCGTGAATAAATATCAGCCCTTCGGGAGAGAGTTCTGTCTTTGTTTCCCCTATCAACCCGAGCATACCCTCCTTACCTGTTTCCGGCTTTTTTCTCATGGCTGCTGCCGTCTTGGCAACAACAAAAGTGAAAAACAGGGCTGTTATAAGTGCCACGGAGCCTATACTCCAGTAGGATATGCTTATAAAGGGCTCCTTACTCACATTTATCAGCATAAGAGAGCCCAGCACCAGTGAAATTACACCTCCAATACTGAGTAAACCAAGGGAATTTACTTTAATCTCAAGCAAAAAGAGAAAAATTCCAAAAAGTATTAAGATTAAACCAGCATAATTTATACTTATAGCCTGAAAACTCCAGAGAGCAAGTAAAAGGCAGATAACCCCCACAACACCTGGAAAAATTGCACCCGGGCTGGAGAGTTCAAATATTATACCAAAAATTCCTGCAATAAAGAGGAGATAGGCAATATTCGGATTGGAAATACTGTGAAGGAAATTCTCACTGGTGCTCATGGGTACACGAACAATATTTGCATGTGAGGTTTCAAGGGTAACATTGCCTGACTCAAGCTTTACAGTCTTACCATTAATTTTGTTAAGTAACTCTCCAATATTTCCAGCCACCACATTGATTGCTCCATCTTTCAGAGCTTCCTTCTCAGTTATGGACCTGGATTTAAGTACAAAACTCTCCGCAAGGCTAACATTCCTTCCATTAAGCTGGGCAATAGCACGCATATACGCTGCGGCATCCTGAGTAATTTTATTTCCGACTGCTGTTTCTCCTGTCAGTGATATTCCAACAGGGTGGGCTGCGCCGAGGTTGGTGCCGGGGCTCATTGCAGCTATCTGAGTTGCTAAAAGAATAAAACTACCTGCTGAAGCTGCTCTTGCACCTCTGGGGTAAACATAACCAACAACAGGCACCCGGGAGGCCAGAACTGTCTTAATTATAGAACGCATACTTTTGTCTAGGCCACCTGGTGTGTCTATAACTAAAACAACCGCACTTGCATTTGCATTCTCTGCCTGATTTATAACTCCTGACACGTACTGGGAGAGCACCGGGTCTATCATACCGTTAACTTCTCCCACATAAACTTCTGAAGCTGAGCATAGTGCAGAACTTATAAGTAATAAAACAGCAATAGTTACTAACATTAACCATCTCATAGTAATAATAATTATCTGTGAGGGTATAAAAAACATGGGTAATCTGGAAGCTGTATGGGTCGAAAAATATAGGCCGACCAAGATAAGTGAAATAGTGGGTCAGGTTTATGTGGTGGATAGGCTGAAAGGCTATGTCGCCTCCGGTAATCTTCCCAACCTGCTCTTTGCTGGACCTCCTGGAACAGGTAAAACCTCAGCAGCCCTCGCTCTTGCAAGGGAATTCTTTGGATTAAGCTGGAAAAACAACTTTCTTGAGTTAAATGCCAGTGATGAAAGGGGTATCGATATAGTCAGGGGGAAAATCAAGAGCTTTGCAAGGACAAAACCCATAGGTGGGAATTTCAAGATTATATTTCTTGATGAAGCTGATGCTTTAACCAAAGATGCCCAGAATGCCCTGAGACGGACTATGGAGATGTACACATACACCTGCAGATTCATTCTGAGCTGTAACTATTCCAGCAAGATAATAGAGCCCATTCAGTCCAGATGTGCTCTCTTCAGATTCAGACCTCTTTCAGAGAAGGATGTAACCTTTATGGTCAAGAGAATCGCCCTGCGTGAAGGTCTTGAACTTACCCATGAAGCTCTTGAAGCTATACTTTACAATGCTGAAGGTGACCTGAGAAAGGCAATTAATTTACTTCAATCTGCTGCAGCCTTTGGTAAGGAGATAGATAAGGACTTAATATTCTCAATAGTCGGAAGAGCAAAGCCAGAAGATGTAAGGAAAATGCTGGAAAAAGCTCTTAATAATGATTATCATGGTGCAAGAGAATTGCTCAGGGACCTTGTTATTTCACAGGGTATAAGTGGTGAAGACCTCATAGGTCAGATTCACAGGGAAACTTTCTCCCTTGATATTCCGGAAGAGGTGAAGGTGAACCTGATGGATACAATAGGTGAATATGACTTTAGAATAAGAGAAGGTGCCAGTGAACTTATCCAGCTTGAAGCACTGGTTGCCCAATTTGTTGGAAAGGGGCGATAGTATAAGGTGTAAAGATTATGAGAAGGAAATTGAAGTTCTAAAACTCAAACTTAAAGGTAGATACAATAAGGTGTTTATAACTTCTAGAGATGAAATAATAAAAGTAATAAATGAAATAAAGAGTGAGTTTGGAGAAATCCTCACAGAAGAAGTAATAAAATGTTATGTATATGAGGAGCTGAGTTTAGGTGAGCTGACACCCCTCATTATGGATGATAATCTTGAGGAGATAATGGTTGTTGCCAGAGAACGGCATGTTTTTGTTTACAACAGGCTCAGGGGTATGATGCCCACTCAGATTTTCATTGAAGAAGAAAAAGTTAGGAAGCTTATAGAAAAGATAGCTAAATATTCTGGAAGAAAGATTAGCAATTCCTCTCCGCTGCTTGATGCCCGTTTGCCAGATGGTTCAAGGGTGAATGCTACACTGCAGGGTGTCTCGCCAAGAGGTTCGACCATCACAATAAGAAAGTTCAGGAGAGAACCACTGACAATAGCAGACCTTATAAGATACGGCACTCTGAGTCCATACAGTGCAGCCTTTTTATGGCTGGCAGTAGAGGGAATGCATTCAAGACCTGCCAATATTATTGTTATAGGCGGCACTGCCTGCGGCAAAACTACAACTTTGAATGCTCTTTCAAGCTTTATTCCTGAAGACGAGAGAATAATAAGTATTGAAGATGTGCTCGAAATAAATCTTGCTCATGAACACTGGATCCCTCTGGAAACAAGACCTCCTGACAGCGAGGGCAATGAAATAACAATGGATGACCTTCTTAAAAATGCCCTTAGAATGCGCCCTGATAGAATAATTGTAGGTGAAGTCAGGGCAGAAGAAGCTTTAACTCTTTTTACTGCAATGAATACAGGTCATGATGGGTGTATTGCAACACTGCATGCTAACTCTGCAAGGGAAACTCTCAGCAGACTGAGGTCTCACCCTATGAATGTTCCGGACATAATGATTCCTGCTCTTAATTTAATTGTTGCCCAGAGGAGGCAGGTGGAAAAAGGCAAGGTGGTTAGAAGGGTTTTTGAGATTGTAGAGATTTCGGGTACTGAAGGTGATAATATACTTACAAATACTCTCTTTAAATTTGACAGCAAATCGGAAGAGATAAAGGAGGTTATACTGAGCGGGAGGTATATTGAAGAACTCAGCACTCTTAACAATATGAGCATAGTCAATATTAAAACAGAAATTAGGAGGAGAGAGGCTCTGCTTGAGCTGATGGTTGAGAAGAATCTTAATCGTCGGGAGATACACAATATTATTCAACTTTACTATAACAGTCCTGATATGGCCATGAATAATTTGATTCACAGTACAACGGACTCGGGAGCTATGATGGGACCCTCTGGAAATAGAAGTGGTCTTCTGGGAATTTAGACTTGTTCAATGTTATACTGGGATTTCCAGTGTTTGTTGACAAGGCCATTGATTATACCTATTCCAAACACCCATATCACATTATAACCCCATATCAAAGCAATAACATTCCAGGATATTGCAGGCATCAACAAACCCAATCCTGCCATTATCGCAGCCAGAATCTGTGTAATTATAATTGCAAGAAATAGTAATCGTGAAGGGTACGGTTTTTGCCAGAAGAATTTCTCTGTACGTGTGACAAACAACATTAAATGCCCACTGGCAATGAGCTGTAAAAACATTATAGTTCGAATACTATATGTGAATAAATCTGGAGCTTTATACCATATCAGTAAAAACAATCCAAATGTCTCTATGAGTGCCAGCATTCCAAGCATACCTGAACTGGCCAGAACTTTTTTCATTTTCCATCGAACTGGCTTAGAACTTATATATGTATGGTCCGTGGCAATAGCCATAATGGGAATATCATCCATAAGCGCTAATAACACAATCATTTTTGCAGTTAGAGGAAACATGTTGAAGATTATCATCGCCAGAACAACAAATACCATAATATCAAGAGTCATTGTAATACGGTAAATCACATAGCTCAACATTCGCTGAAATATGTGTCGTGCTTTCTCAATTGCTTTTATTATTGTTGATAATCCGTGCCCTGTGAGTACCAGTGCCGCAGCAGCTCTTGCAGCACTGGTTGCTCCTGGCACAGCTATTCCTACATCTGCCTGTTTCAGTGCAGGAGCGTCATTTACCCCATCACCTGTCATTGCAACGTAGTGTCCCATCGATTGTAACGCTTTTACTATCTGGTATTTATGTTCAGGAAACACCTGTGCAAAACCGTCTGCTTTTTCAATTTTTTGCATGGATGTCTCTGTATCAGAAGAACCGTTAAAAATTTCATCAGCAGATACTATATTAGTTCCTAAACCCAGTTGTGCTGCAATTTGTTTAGCTATTGCAATATGGTCCCCTGTGATCATCTTCACTCTAAGTCCATAACTTTCAGCAGCTGCGATTGTGGCCTTTGAATCTTCACGGGGAGGGTCATACAATGATAATATCCCCATAAATTGCCAGTTATCATTATCAGATTTTTTTGCCACTCCTAAAGTACGATAGCCTTTTGAAGCCTGGTCTTCAATAATCTGATTTACTCGTGTAGACTCCTTTTTATCCAGTTTACACATTTCCATTATTACCTGGGGTGCGCCTTTACTTACTTTAAAACGATTGCCAGACACGTCCTGTATGGTAGCCTCCATTTTTTTTGAAATAGGGTCAAATGGAGTAAATTCCAGTTGTTGATTATCCTGCATTGCAATTTTGTCCTGCAATGCGTTTAATACTGCAAGATCAATAGTATCCCCATTATCAGGGTCTGATGCCAATGCTGCTGTAATTAACAGTTCACTGTCATTACGAGCTTTAAATGTAAATCTCTCTCCTACCTTTATTTTGTTCTGTGTGAGTGTCCCGGTTTTATCAGAGCATAACACATCTACTCCAGCCATTTCTTCAATAGATTGCAGTTTTGTAACCAGAGCCTTTACCCGGGCTAAGTCCATGGCACCCATTGCCAGAGTAACCGATAAAACTGCAGGCATTGCTACCGGTATGGATGCCACTATAAGCACCAGTACAAATGTCAATAACTTGAATAACTCAATACCTCTTAAAAGTTCAACACTTATTAAAATTCCACCAAATACTAAAGCTGCAATAATAAGAAAATCTCCAATTCTCATTATAGTTTCCTGAAAATGCGAGGGTGCTCCTGCACTTTGCACAAGCTTTGCTGTCTTGCCAAGGTAGGTATTTATGCCAGTAGCAGTAACCAGAGCAGTCATCTCTCCCTGTTTTATGATAGACCCAGAATATGCAACATCTCCCCCTTTTTTGGTTACAGGCAAAGATTCTCCTGTCATCGCTGATTGGTCAACACTAAGATATTTTCCCTCGATAAGTTTGATATCTGCAGCGATGACGTCTCCAAGCTTTACGTGAACAATATCTCCAGGTACCAGATTTGATGCTTCAATTTCCTGCCATTTATTATCACGAAGCGCTCTGGCTTCATTGGCAAGCTGTTTTTTCAATGCCTCCATGGCATTAGATGCTTGATGCTCTTCGAAAAATCCAATCAGTCCATTTATAAGCAACATTGCAAAGATTATAATGAAAGTATCAATATCTCTACTTAAAACTGACAGAACTGCTGCAATTTCAATCATCCAGGGTATGGGTCCCCAGAAATAACTCAAAAACTTTAATATTGGATTAACTCGCTTTTCTTGCAGAGCATTTGGACCATAGATTTTAATTCGCTTTTCTGCTTCCTGATTAGAAATTCCCTGTGTGCTGGTATTAAGTTTTTTGAATAGTGTTTTTATATCACTTTTTTCAGCCTCATGGAGGTCCACTATTGGCGCATATAAATCTGGGTCCGGTGTCATACAATTTTTACCTCTTTTTAAGTTTTAATGGTATACAGACTTCTTTACAAATATTTAACGATGGATATAGTTATAACTGACCGTAGATTGGGCTTATTTTGCTATGTAAGCGAAAAATCCCAAATCGGCAGTTGAATAAGGGGTTACATTTCATGCATACTCTGAATTTCCGCTGGCAGGCAATTTGACAGTTTTCTTATATATGCTGATGGTCTAATGGCATTAGGGTGACAGGGATAACAGCCATGATTCATGCCTTAAGCATTGAATATCACACATCCACCTGATAGTGGTTTGCAGCACTATGTTTGATATTAACTTCAACAAAATATCACTTTTGAGAATTGGAAAGTTACAGTGCAGAGAAGGATAGAAGGCGAGGATTATATGGTTAAATTACGAGCTACTTGCAATGATACATAAATTTCGAAAAGTTTGTTAATGTTCAGTGTCGTACATAAAGAAAATGGTAAAGGTCATTATAAATAATGATAAAATATGGAGGCCGCATCATGGCTATTGCTGAAGATGAACTGCTTGCTTTTGCCTGGTTAGGTAGAGAGGTGGGTTTTGATGTTCTTGAGCAGGAAGTAATATTCAGAGATTTATGCAGTGGATGTGGTAGCTGCTCTGCTGTCTGCCCTGAAAATGTGATTGAGGTCGATGAACTCCCCAGGCTTACCGGAAAGTGCACTGAATGTGCTTACTGTTTAATGAGCTGTTCCAGAAGCTACTTCTCTGCAGAGGAAATTGAGAAGAAGCTCTTTGGCGAGGTGAGTGAAGATATACTTGGAAATAGTATTAGTAAGGTTGGTATGAGAACAAAGATTGAGGAATTTCAGACTGTTGTTCAGGATGGCGGGTTTGTCACCACATTTCTCAAATATGCCCTTGAGAAGGGCTATATAGATGGCGCTATTGTTTCGGGGGTTAAAGCTGAGAACAGGTGGTATCCAGAGCCAAAGCTTGTTACAAATGTTAAAGAGCTTCCTGAGACAGCCGGAACAAGGTATTCCAATTCAGCAAATCTCTCTGTGCTCAAAGAAGCTGGAGAAAAAGGACTTAAAAAGCTTGCTATTGTGGGCCTGCCCTGCCAGATTGAAGCTGCAAGAAAGCTCCAGTATTATCCCTTTGATGACATAAAACTTGGGAATATCATAAAGTACACAGTATCAATATTCTGCACGTCAAACTTTAAATATGAGGGGCTTATGCACACACTTGTCAGAGATACTTATGGTGTGGACATAGAGGATATTGTTAAGATGGATATTAAGGGCAAGAACGTACTTGTTTTTACAAAAAATGAAAAGATTGAGGTTCCTCTTAAAGAGGCTTACAGGCATAAAAGAGAGGGGTGTAAGGTGTGTACTGACTTCACAGGAAGGCTGGCAGATTTTGCCACTGGCAGTGTTGGAGCTCCAGATAGTTATAATTCTGTCTTCGCAAGAAATGAAGAGGCAGCCAGACTGCTTGATGAGATGATTGAGGAGAACCTTTTTGATGTGGTTAAGCTCAGTGAAGATAAAAAAGGTCTGGGAGTTGTCAACTTCCTGCAGCAGAGAAAGGAAAAGAATGCGAAGAAAGTTATAAGGAAGAAAATCAGAGGTGTTCTTCCGTTGCCATTCAAGAACATGAAATTTTAGGTGATATTGATGACCTATAAATCCAGAAAAATAAAAATAGAGAAGGCTGAGTCCCCTTCTGTGAAAATAGATGATATGGTCATAGAAATAGGCGAGGTGAAAGAGGACACTTGGGATGAAGCAATGGGACCTACACCGAAGCCAGAGTGGATGGACTTGAGGGACTGGGACCACAAACTTATTGAGAGGTATGAGCCCTTTTATTCTCCTACCTGTGATATGTGCTGCCTGTGCAGCTTTGGCAAGTGCGACCTTACTCATGGTAAGAGAGGTGCCTGTGGCATAGACTCAAAAACCCAGCAGGCAAGAATGATTGCTCTTGAATGTGCAATAGGCACTGCAGCTCACGGTGCCCATGCAAGGCATCTGCTTGAACATCTGATAGAACGTCTCGGTGGTGATTATAAAATAGACCTGGGTATTAATGTTGCTGTTGAAGCGCCAATTTACAGGACAATTGTTGGCAGTAAGCCTGAAACGCTGGGTGACCTCAGGGAAGGTATGGATTACTCTGAGAAGGAGCTACAGCATATACTCTCTTCTGTTCACACAGGACAGGAGGGAAGTTATGTGGACTTTGAAAGCAAAGCTCTTCATGTTGGAATGATTGACAACCTCGTTAAGGAGATTGCGGACATAGCCCAGATAGTTGGTTACGATTTTCCGAAAGGCGACCCTGATGCACCTCTCGCTGACATAGGTTATGGTAGTGTTGACAGAAGGAAGCCTGTTGTGCTCTTCATAGGCCACAATGTAGCGCCTGGTGCTGAGGTTATAACCTACGCTGAGGTTAATGATAAAATTGACAAGATAGAAGTGGCTGGTTTATGCTGTACCGCCCATGACCTTCAGAGAAGGCGAGATTCTGCCAAGATTATAGGCCCCATGAGCGACCAGATAAAATTCATACGCTCAGGTATAGCTGACGTTATAGTCGTGGATGAGCAGTGTGTCAGAGTAGATATTCTCGAGGAAGCGCAGAAGGTTGGAACTCCTGTTATTGCCTCAAATGATAAGATGGGTCTGAATCTTCCTGATAGGACTCTCGACAACCCTGATGAGATAGTGGATGACCTTGCCACAGGAAGGGTTCTGGGAGTACTTATATGGAAGCCTGAGAAAGTGGGTGAGGTTGCTGTAAAACTTGCTGAGAGAATAGCTCCTATGAGAGCAAAATATAAAAAAGGTTCTCTTCCCTCTGAAGAGGAGGTTAAGAACGAGGCAGCAAGGTGTGTTAGCTGTGAGAAATGTCAGCGTGCCTGCCCTATTAATCTCCACATATCACCCACACTCAAGGAAGCTGCAAATGGTAATTTTGCGCCTCTGGCAAAGTTGAGAGAGAAGTGTATTGGCTGTATTCGCTGTGAAAGTGCCTGCCAGAGAGATATAAAGGTGCTTTCTCTCATAGAGAAGGCAGCTGAAGCGAAGACCTATAGTGAAACCTATAAGATAAGAATAGGCAGGGGGCCTATACTCGATACGGAAATAAGAAATGTTGGTGCGCCAATAGTCTTCGGTGAGATTCCAGGTCTTATAGCCTTTGCAGGCTGCAGCAACTATGCCAATGGTGCTGAAGAAGTTGCCAGAATGGCTGAAGAATTTCTCAAGAGAAACTATATAGTGGTTGTCAGTGGGTGCGCAGCCATGGGCATAGCAGAGTATAAGGATGAGAATGGTCAAACTCTCTATGAGAGGTATCCCGGTACATTCGATGCTGGTGGCCTTGTTAACGTAGGTTCATGTGTTGCCAATGCCCATATCATTGGTGCAGCAATAAAGATTCCTGCTATCTTCGCAAGACGAAACCTCAGAGGCAACTTTGAGGAGATATCAGACTATATTTTCAATAGAGTCGGTGCAGTGGGTGTTGTCTGGGGTGCCATGAGCCAGAAGGCTATCAGTATTGGTACAGGGCTAAACAGATGGGGCATACCAGTAGTTATGGGTCCAACCGGTACAAAGTATAGAAGGCTTTACCTCGGCAGAAAGGATAAACCCGAGAAGTGGAATCTATATGATGCCAAGACCGGCGAAAAGGTAGATGGGGAACCTGCTCCAGAGCATCTTGCCTATGCCGCAGAGAGTATGGAGGAGGCCATGGTGATGATAGCAAAACTTGTTATGCGTCCCAATGATACCACCAGACAGATAAAACTTGCCCATTATATAGATTTACACCAGCGCTACATGGGTACTTTCCCGGATGATGTTCATCTTTTTGTGAGAACAGAGGCAGATATACCCATAAATGCCAAGAAGAAGATTCTTGAGATTATCAGGAAAAAGGGATGGAAACCAAGGAAGATTCCTGACCCAACCTTGCTTGAGCGCATGATAATGAAGAGGAAGGAGGCAGGGAAATGAACGATATACCTTTAATTTCCTGGAGACCCACAATGGAGGCAGGACCAAAGAAAGCCATTCCTGTGAAGCCCGAGGGTGTGGCAAAAATAATTAATAGGGCAGAGCGTCCCAGTCTGGCTATAGGGGCATTGATTGTTGAAAATGATAGGCTTATTGAGTTTGTGGATAGGCTGAATAAGGCTGGAATTTCAATAGTGGCAACTGCCCACAGCATAAAATATACCACAGAGCGGGTAATACCAGCTTATAAAGCAGGTATCGTTGAGGTCACAAACCTCTTAACTGACCCCAGCTGGGAAGGCTTTGATGGTAAAGGTAAACCCGATGTGTTGCTTGTGATGGCAATAAACCTTGACCTTGAAAATGCAACTTTTGAAAGCTTAAAGAACTACTCGGATGTGAAGAGTATATGTATAGACAGGTACTTCATGATAAATGCCACCTACTCCTTTCCATCACTGACTGAGGAAATATGGATTGAGTATCTTGAAAGGCTATGTGAGGAGCTTGGAGTATAGATAACTTAAATGTACCTGTACAGGAGGTTCCATAGCCTTGCTGTTCTGTAGTATTTATGGTGTGTTCTTGTCTCCTTTTTGGGCTTTGCCTTTCTGTGTTTCTTTTTTATAATCTTTCCCATGCACATGCTAATTAGCTCTAAATCCATAAGTTCGGAGACTATACCCTTTGTTATATCCTGCGGGAGCGATAACTTTCTGGCGAGAGTTATTGAGTTCTCACATCCAGCTAAATAAAGAAAGCTCAGTAAAGCAAAGGTTTTGTTGTTTTCGAAATATATTCTGAAGTATTCTTCAAGGCCTGCATTAATTAGCTCTCTTATTAGAAGCTCTCCATCTCTGCTAAGTTTGAAGTAGAGATGGTGTTTTCTCACTTCGAGGGTTAACTTCAGTTTTGCCTCGGTTTTCTTTATTGCCGAGCCCGAGCTTCTTTCGATTAATCCTGCCTCTTCCAGATATCTTAAAAGTTTTGAAACTTCTGCAGTATTGACTTTGAGCTTTCTTGCTATGGACATGGCATAGTCTGTCTTCGCCATTCTGAGATGAATAAGAATGTAAAGGGCTTTTGGTGTTATTCCTCTGAGTTTTTTCAGATTATCCCACCTCTTCGATACTTAATCTGTTTCATTTGAACGACTATTGCAGCATTTTTTAAAGGCTTATTATTGCAGGAAATTATAGTTAATGTTTTCCAGATTCAAATTTCAGTTGATTAACCAGCAATTATTATCATTAATCCAAAAAATAATAGCAGTAATTTCAATCGCTGTGGCTAAAGAAACAATCTGTCGAGATTAATAAATAGTGAATATAATTCAATTTATTTAGAGAATCAACGATATTAAGCATGGTTAACTTATCTTCTTCAATAACAACCACATAGACGGGGTTATTTTGCCTTTAAAGTTCTTTTCACACCTATCAAATATATCCCATAGAGAACACCGATATTAAGCCAGAATACTAAAATTGGGATTTTTCCAAAACCGAATAGAACGAGATTTATAATCAATAAGGTTGTAATAATAAGCACCAGAGACTTTCTCAAATGTAACATACTTTATTAAATCATAATAACATTGGTAATTTCAAATACTCAAAGAATGCGTATAGTTTATATAGGCAGGAGCTTGAAATATATTAAACATGGACCTGCTGGTTGTTTCCAAATTGGTTCGCATGATAGTTGGAGGGATAATTGTGTTTCTTGCCTATAAAGCGTATAGGAGAACAGGCTACTCACCAATGATAATGGTGGGGGTTGGCTTTGGCCTTATCGGAGTTGCCAGCACAATCGTTGAGGAAGGTTTTAAAGCCTCGGAATACGGGAGGTTTTTTCCGAAATAACTGAAGTTCTTGGGCTGGTTATTCTGCTAATAGCAATTATACGAAGCGATTATGAATAGTGAGACAATTATTGAGATTATTTCAGATGAGTACTCAAGGAAGATATTATCAGCTACTGCAAACAAGGAGCTGTCTGCACTGCAACTCAGTGTTCAGCTTGATATTCCTCAGGCCACTGTTTATCGTAAGGTAAGGTGTCTGAAGGATGTCGGGCTCTTGAAACCTATTAAATCGGTAATCATTCATGGCAATGAGGAAATATTTTATAGAAGCACAATTAAAAAAGCTGTTATAATTTTTGAGAGAGGTAAGCTCACAGCCAGACTGGAACTGAATGAAGTTGAAAGTTTTGTGAGACTCTGGAAGGTATTTACAGATAAAAATATCAAAGCCACAAAAAAGTAAATGGAGTGGTATTATATCTAAAATGCCACGAATTCGTGTATTCCATACTCTTCTTTTATTGCCATATTTTACGGTAAAGCACAAGTGGAACTATACGTGAAGTTCCAATAACATGGATTGAGAGAAAAGTGTCAGAGCTTAAGTTAGGCTATGTTTTTGAAATGTTCATATTGCTGTTCAAAATAAGATTAAATAGTAAACTCTAACATTATATACCTCGTTTAAAAATAATCCATATCAAGAGTATAGTTCTCAGACCTTCTCCTCAACCTTTTTATAGTTTCCCATGAACTTCTGATAAAATAGGGAAGCTCTCCACCTTCTTCTATTATACTTTCAAGAAATGATATGGTTTTTGAATCACCTGGATACCCACTCCCAATGTCTCCAAACTCTTCCCTTATTTTTGCGATTTCTCTATCTCTCTCAACTTTAGCAACGATTGAGGCTGCGCTCACAATGGGGTAGTTCAGATCTGCCTTATGCTCCGCAACAAGCCTGCATCTTACCTTTAGAGTTCTACTGATATTTTTGATAAACTTTCCGGGCTCCCTCTCCACGCAATCAACAAAGGCTTCCTCCGGAGAAAGTTCATTCAATACCATGCTGAAGGCGTCTGCCTCAAGAAGATTCAGAGAAATCTTATTTCTGAGAGCTCTGTCTATTTCTGCAGGTGAAATATACACAGTATAAAAGCTGAAGTTTGAGGTTATTTCACTGTAAAGTAGCTCCCTTTTTCTGCTGGTTAGAAGTTTTGAGTCAGTTACTCCCATAGATTCAAGAAGCTCTATATCCTCTATGGCACAGGAAACTCCTGCAACAATCAGCGGGCCGATAACAGGCCCTCTTCCAGCTTCGTCAACTCCAGCAATCGTCAGGGTTACACCTCCATTTATATACTCCTCTTATAAATTTTACTATGGTGAATCTTTTTCCTGCCTGAAAGGGCTCGTAGCCTAGTTAGGACAAGGCGGCAGCCTCCTAAGCTGTAGATCGGGGGTTCAAATCCCCCCGGGCCCGTTTTAAACTACTATATGATTATATAACTTCATTAAATTCCTGCTATCTCCAGCCATCTGTCAAAGAATATCTCTGCCTTTGAATTGAGTTCCTCAAGCTTTTCATCTTTAATTCTGGTAATCATATCTCTTATCTCAGGAGCCCCCTTAGACCAGTCGAGAATCATATCCCACGTTACTTCAAAGTGGAATTGCAGAGCATAGCTCTTTCCTATACGGAAGGCCTGATTTTTATAAAGCTCTGAAGATGCAAGGAGTATTGCATTTTCTGGAAGGTCAAAGGTTTCACCATGCCACTGGAAAACATCAAAACTCTCAGGAAATTCGGATAAAGCTATGTCCTTTTTTCCTTCTTCAGTCAGCCTTAGAGGATACCAGCCAAGCTCCCTCCCCTTACCTTTACTTGGGTAAACCTCTGCTCCAAGGGCACTGGCTATGAGCTGGGAGCCCAGACAGATACCGAGGAGAGGCTTATCAGCTCCAATGGTTCTCTTAATAAAACTTTTTTCTTCAGCAAGATAGGGGAATTTCTCCTCTTCATTAACACTCATTGGCCCTCCGAGAATAACCGCAAGGTCATATCTCATGGCTCCCTCGATATTATCACCCTTCCACAATCTCCTGTACTTCACCTCTATGCCTCTCGCTTCAGCAAGTGTTTCAAAGTATCCGAGATGTTCTCCTTTTGCATTTTCAATAGCCAAAAGTTTTATTTTATCACCTCTTCAACCTTTTTTCTGAGAATCTCTAGAATCCTGGCAGGGTCCGCCCTTCCTCTGGTTTTTGACATTACCCTGCCCACAATAAAATTGAGTGCCTCCCTCTTTCCGGAAAGGTAATCCTTCACAGCCCCAGGGTTTTCCTTCAGAGCCTCTTCGCAGGCAGCCTCAACATAACCCTCGTCATTGATTTTAACCCAGCCCTTCTCTTCCACAATAATTCCGGGTGACTTTTTGAGTTCCGGAAGAAGTTCCATTACCTTTTTTGCTGTCTTCACAGTGATTTTTCCGGAGTTCACCATATTTAAAAGCTCAATTATATAATCTGGCTCTATTCCACTATTCTTGAAGCTTATACCATTGTATTCCAGAACTCTCTTCACCTCATCTCTTATCCAGCCTGCAGCCTGCTGGGCTGGTATTACCCTGGCGACTTTCTCAAATGCATTGGCAAGTTCGAGTTCACTGGCTATTATCTTTGCATCATCAGCTTTGATTTTATACTCAACAATAAAACGTTTCTCCTTGAGATGGGGTGCCTCTGGCAGAATATTTTTTATATATTCAATTTTCTCATTTGTAATTACAACGGGTGGAAGGTCAGGGTCAGGTAGATAACGGTAATCTTCAGCCTCTTCCTTGACACGCATTGCCCTTGTAATCATCTGAGACTCAATAAAAGCTCTTGTTTCCCTTTTAACAGACCTTCCATGCGTCATAAGATTCTTCTGTCTTGTAATTTCGAACAGAAGTGCTTTGTAAGCACCTCTAACCGAGTTTATATTCTTGATTTCAACTCTTGCCCCTCCTTCAAGGCTGATGTTTGTGTCAACACGCATTGTCCCACCTTCTTCTCTGGTTTTACCTGTGTACTGAAGAACCTTTGTTAACTCTCTAAGGAAATTTCTTGCTTCCTCAGGAGAATGAAGCTGGGGTGCAGTTACTATCTCTACAAGTGGTACTCCAGAACGGTTGTAGTCAACTCTTCCTGTAATAGGGTCATATTTACCTGGGTCTTCCTCAAAATGCACTTCCCATATACCTATACCCAGAAGGTTGCCATTCTTCGCTATAGGTAAAGAAGTTCTCTGGTATCCACTTGGCAGGTCAGGGTAGCTGTAATGTTTCCTCTGGATGTAAACTGGCTCCTGAATAATTTCACAGTTGAGCATGAGGGCGATTTCAATAGCAGCATCTATAGCTTTTCTGTTGGGAGGCATGGGTTTTGCTCCAGGCATACCTGTGCATATCTCGCAGATATTTGAATTTGGTTTCACCTCTCTGTAGCTGGTTGAGCAATTGCAAAATAGCTTTGTATTTGTTGCAATCTGCTCGTGAATCTCAAGCCCTATAGTGATTTTCATGAACTCTCCTCCAGAGCAAGCATTGCATTGAAAATCTTCTGTTCTTCAAGAGGTTTTGCCTGAAACTGTATTCCAACAGGGATATTTCCGACTTCACCTGCTCTAGTAACCCCTGCAGGTATTCCTGCCAGATTTGCTGGAACAGTTAAAACATCATAAGAATACATATCCAGAGTGGAAATTTTCTCACCCAGCCTGTGGGGTAGTTTTGGTGTTGTAGGCCCTGCGATTAAGTCAATATCTTTCAGAGCCTCCAGAAGCTCTCTTGTAATCAGAGACCTGAACTGGAGAGCTTTCCTGTAGTACTTTCCTGAGTATTCCTTCTGGCTGATATAGCTACCTATATGAATCCTTCTCAGAATTTCCTCACCACAAACATCCTCAATTCTGTAACCATATCTCCTGCCATCATATTTCCTTGTGGCAGAGAAAAACTCCACAAATACTGTCAGGTAGTAGGTTGGAAGAGCTTTATTGAGATTTGGGAGGTTAACTTCTACCAGCTCGGCACCCTGCATCTCCAGTTTTTCAAGACTCTTTTTAATTTCTGAATT
>BDTY01000019.1 GCA_002897955.1 archaeon BMS3Bbin15 | reverse complement strand
GGGTGCAAACCAACCTTCAGGTTTGCTACGATTATTAAATCTTAATTTTCTGTGCCATAACTTATTTCGCCTACCTTTTCTGTAATTTCTTTTCTGCTCAATGAGTTTGGAAATTCTCTTTCTCAAAATTAACTCACCTGAAATTAATTCCCTTTTGTCTGTTGTTGCACTGAACCCTATGGTTGAATATCCAGCATCTATACCTAAAGTTATATTTTGTTTTGTTTCGCCTGTTGGGTATTTTAATTGTATGGTAAAGGGACTTCGCTGAACTACTATTGCCTTTTCCTGTTTAAGGAGTATTCTTGCCTTCCTCAGTCTTGTCGGCATTAACGGTTTTCCACGCATGTTTATAACAGGAACTCTCAAGTCCTGTCCTCTCTTGCCAGAGAGTAGGTCCTCATCGGAGATGTTATTAGCCAGTACTGTGCGAGGCACACTGAGACTTTTGTCTCTGTTTAATACCCCGCTTACAGAGCAGGGGACTTGAGGAGCATCCTCTGGTGTGTTATGAAACTCTACCAATAACTTCTGCATATTCAATGCCTCCTAATCAACCAATTGCTCTTGCTCCTCACGGAACAAGCCCACGTCAGACTGTGTGAAAACCCTATATTTTGTGAATTTTCTACCCCCTTTTTTGATTTCATGGGCATATATTACTTATTTTTCATGCAAACATGAGTTTTTACACAACCTAACGTGCTTTAGCCGTGGGTGACTGACACAGACTTTCCCGCTTTAGCATCATCTTCTCCATGGCCCATACCCTTACTTAGAATTTTGAGAACTTTTTTTCTGAGTTTGGCGGCAGATAGTCCCTTTCCATCTCCCAAAACCCCGAAATCCCTGGCAATGTCTTTACTTCCAGCACTCCGCTCAAGCCATCTTTGAAAATCTCCTCTTTCCAGATGGAATCTGATTGATTTAATGTCTATCTTCTTTAAAGTCTCATAAAACTCCTCAAGGCTCCAAGCCTTTCCAAGGAATTTACCCTGGCCTATGGAAAAAACGAAGGGGTCGTCAGCCTGCTTCATTTCTGCCTTCACCCTGGCATCAAAATCCAGAAGAGCAGTGAAATAACTTATAAAAGCATTGTAAGGGCTATCAAAGGGCGAAAAATAGCTGTGCACCTCACCTGGCCCGCCTCCGAGAGAAAACATATAATAAAAATGGTCACTGATTCCCAGATATTTCCATATCTTATAAAACTCCGGTGACGATTTCACCCTTTCAAGGAGGTCTCTGTGATGGGTGAATGCTGCCCACTGGAATGTATTGCCAATCCAGCAGCTTGTGTCCCTCTCAAGGTCTGCCCAGGATATTGTACCCCCGACCTCAAAAACATCCAGTTCATCCACAGGTTTGTGAGTCTCAACAACTTCAGTCGGAGTTTTAAATGACAGGTGCTCCCATTCCAGAATCTTCCGGGGTAAATGCCTCAAAAATTCGAAGATGCCTGTTTCCTTCCAGTGATGCTCTCCAAAGGTTTCATAATCAGCAAAAAGATTTATACAATCTCCTGGAGTATTTGCAAGCCAGGAAGAGTACTTTTCTGCTGTCAGGGGATATTCCTCCCAGTTTCGTGAGGAAAATCTGAAGCCCATATCATCAGTCAGCTTATAGTTTCTCAAAAGTACCCTGAGGTTTCCTCCCTTAGCCCTGTAAAGATAATTTGGGGAGTTGTTGCCCAGGACTCTCTCCAGCCCCTCTGTGAATATACCCTTATATCCCAAACTCTCCACAATTTCAGCAATCTTATTATTATAAATAAACTCTGTATTTTCAAATATACCGGGTTTGAAATTCAGTAAATCCTTCATAAGGCGGTTATGCTCTCTGACCTGCTCAACAAACTCGCCAGTATCGCTGTAAAGGCTTGTGAGGGAATGATAATAAGTCTGGTCCAGAAACTCCACACATCCTGTCTCCCCAAGCTGTCTGAAGCTTTCCAGAACATCAGGATTGTACATCTCACACTGCTCCAGAATCACACCCGAAAGACTGAAGGAAACCTTGAATTTACGCTTTTCACCCTTAAATTCGTCAATATTTGCAAGCATGATATCATTGGCTGGAAGATAGCATTTCTTTGCCACCTTTTCAAATATCTCTCTGTTGCTCTGGCTGAAATAATGTTCAAAAAGATTTTCTGTTCTTCTGTTAAATTTCCTGTTCCAGAAGAAATCCTTCCTGATTCTGAAGGGCTGGTGGACTTCAAAGCTTAATGTTATGTCTGTCATTTTTTATTCCTCTGTGGCATCTCCTGAGATTTTTCCACTATTAAAAGCTTCAAGCTGGCACAGTCGTATTTTCTAGTGATAGATGAGTAGGAATAACCCCTCTTCTCGAAAGCTTTATTAATCCCGGAAGAGAGGTATTCTTGGTGACTAACCGATGGTATATATAAACTGTACACTATTTAACTTTTTGTATCAAGACGAGCTGCTTTCCACCTTTAGCAGGTATTCAAACGACTTTGAATATACCCCCGATGGTATCTTCCGAAGGTCAGTGCCCTCTTTCTGCCCAGGATGACTTACAATGGCTACAACACCTACACCAAGAAGGGGTTGGGCAGCGTTAAGATAGGCAGGTACCTTTGCCCACAGTGTGGTAAGTCACTGGAAGAAGACCGCAGCTTCTGGGAGGAGCTTAAAGCGGACTTCTTCGAGGTTTTGCGCCTGATTTATCAGCGATTAAGGGTTCATCACGTCTCCTATCAGGGTATCTCCTGGATACTTGAGCTCATCTTCCCCAGGGGTAAGGACACCATCTACCAGACTTTCAACAGCACGATGGGTAGTACAGTCACCCAACCGGTGAAAGAAATCCAAATCGTCCACTACGATGAGCAATTTCCGAAAAAGGGTAGAAACCATAGGTATCGGCTAACTCTACTGGACACTTCTAGGAAAGTTATAGCCGAAGAGCTTCACAGAAAAAAAGACACTGAAACCATCAAGGCCTTCCTCGAAAGGCATCTCAACCCCAGCAAACCCACTTTTGTTGTGACCGACCTTTACCCCAGCTATCCAGAGGTTTTTAATGAGTTCTTCGGCGAGAACCTGATACATCAGCTCTGCTTGCTGCACCTGAATAAACGCATAGTGCAAGACTTCCCAAGAAAACCAACCATTGAACAGCTCCAGACCATGTACCAACTACTGAACATCTTCTACAACCGTGAGCAAGAGCTTGATATGCTTGAGGCGATGGCGAAAAAGGAGCGGGAGGTAAAGCAGGGCGATGCAAAGCAATACAGGGCATGGTTAATTAAAGCCAGAAGTGTTTTCAGGGCTTTTGTCTACGAACTAAAGCTCAAACGCAGACGGGAGAGGAAAAATCTTGTGCAGAAGGCGTATATGGAGGCAGTGGATATTTTCAAGGGCTTGATGGCGAAGATAGACTCCTTAGACACGAAAGTCAAGAAACGTCTTAGAAAAATCGAGAAGAACTGGGACAGGTATACAGCCTTCTACTTCGTGCAGGGAGCACCGGCAACCAACAACCCCATAGAAAACTACTACTCCACAAGCCTGAAGACGCACAGGAAGAAACAGTTCAGGAGTGATGTGGGCATCGAGAACCAGATGAAGCTCTCACAGATAAAAAGGGCAGGGATGTTGAAAGGATGCGGAAGGACGCTGATTGACGTGCTCTCAAGGTTCAGGCCTTTTCTGGCATCAGGCTGAAGAATCAGCTGAGAACCAATCTACGGAAAAACAGATGTAAAACTTAGTCATGGCTATCGAATTTTTGTGTTTTGCGAGGGCAGAAGTAAGGCTTGTGGGAAGAATGAAATTGAATGTATGTGAATTTTCAGGAGAAAAGCATGCAGTGGAGGATTCACTGTGTTTATTCAGCAAGGTCAGAACGAGAGCACAGGCAAAAAGTTAAATATCACTGGAATTTTATATAGTGCCTTCAAGCTCCTTTAAAATACCTTTCCAGTCAATATAGTTCTCCACAAGCTCCTTTGACTGCCTCTTTCCCTCTTCATCAGTGGCTTTAATTTTACATGATACGCCATGCAATTTTTCTATTGTTGTATATGTATCATAGGGTACAAGGATTACAGGCACACCCTTCTCAGATGCTTTGGATAACACCCTGACATCAGGATACAGGTTTCCTGTGAGTATCAGCACTGAGGTACTGGTTTCCAGGGCAGAATGTATAATATCTGCTCTGTCTCCTCCTGTTATTACTGCCTTGTTTTTTGAGCGTCTGAAATATCTCAGGGCACTGTCTGTTGTCATGGCACCCACCAGAAAATTCTCAACCAGAAGGTCAAGGTTGGATTCTCCTTCAAGAATCTCGCCTCCAAGAACGTCATATATTTCCTTAACCGTGGGAGCAGTGAGTTCCCTTCTCTCCGGTACAATTCCCCTGATATTAAATCCCTTCCTCTCGAGAATGGGCACATACACATTCCTGGTCCTTTCAAGAAGGGGAGTCGGCACAAAGTTGAATAGAGTACCCATAATATCAACCCCTGCCTTTTTCATATACTGAAGATTCAATATAAGCTCATCCATCCCGAAATCGTCATTAACCCTGGAAACCATAAGCATTTTTGCTCCAAGGCTTCTGGAAATAGTAGATGCGTCAAGGCCAAGGGCAAGCATGGCCTGCGGGCTTGTGGTACCTTCTATTATCACAATATCGCAATCCCTGGAGATTTCATTATAGGCACTTTTTATATCAGCCATATATTTTTCAGAATTCTCTGGCCCATATCTGGTAAGATAATTGTAGCCCATGGTAAACAGAGTCATTTTCTCGAATGGTACTTTTATATCAAGTACAGTCCTCATAAGCTCTGTATCATCATCCCTCATACCAGCAATACCTGTTGCAATACCCACGGGCTTGAAATAGCTAACTCTGTAGCCTTCCTCCCTGAACTTTAGAGCAAGCCCCAGGCACAGAGCGGTTTTCCCGCTTTCTACAGTCCCGATTATATAAATACTTTTCATTCATATCACTCCCATGAAATTGTCATTTTAACATCCACAGCGGCAACGCCATGCTCATAGGCAAAAAGTGGATTTATATCTAATTCCACAATCTCCGGAAAATCCACTGTGAGTTTAGACGTCCTCAATATCACATCCACCACGGATTCTATGTCAGATGGGCTTTCGCCCCTGAAACCTTTCAGAAGCATGTATGCCCTGGTCTCACCTATCATATCAAAGGCAGACTTTGAGGTAATGTAATTTGCAAGTCTGAAAGACACATCTTTTAAAAGGTTGACATATATGCCTCCAAGACCAAACATAACAAGCGGACCAAACTGTATATCGCGGTTCATGCCTATAATGAGCTCGCGTCCCTGAGGCTTCATCTCCTGCACCTCTATACCATATATGCTTTCACCTGGCAGAAATCTGTACACACAGTCAAGGATTTCACTGTAAACAGACTTAACTTCGCTGGAATCCTTTATATTAACTCTGACACCGCCCACATCACTCTTGTGCTGTATACTCGGTGAAGCAACCTTCATTACAACAGGGTATCCCAGGCTGTCCGCTGCCATCACAGCAGCTTCAGGTGAATCTGTGAGTATAGATTTTGCTACTGGTATTCCATAAGCTTTCATTATAACAGATGATTCACTGCCAAAAAGCACATTTCTACCGTCTTTTTTGATAGACTCAAGAACACTTTTTACTTTTTCTTTATCCAGTCCGCTGAATTCCCCGGCAGATTCATCTCTTTTAAGCTTAATAGATTCAGAATACTTCACAAGCCCTGCCAGCGCCCTTACACCTGACTCAGGAAAGGCATAGTTTGGAACCTCCTCTTTTTCCAGATACTCAACACTTCCTGAAAGAACCAGTCCACCGATATATGACGTAACCATGGGTTTATCTGGAAACTTTTTCTTCATATCCACAACAACCTTTGCCGTTTCGTAGGGCTCTGTCATGGCCTGGGGTGTTAGAATCACCAGTGCAGAGTCGACATTGGGGTCGGAAAGCACTGTATCAAGTGCATAGGCATATCTGTCTGATTTTGCATCACCCACAACATCCACAGGATTATATACATTGGATTCACTCGGAAGTTTTTGCCTGAGCCTGTCTATAGTCTCCTTTCCGAACTTCGCTACCTGGAGCCCACTTTTATCTACGGCATCAACAGATAGAATGCCTGGACCGCCAGCATTTGTCACCACTCCAACGCTAGAACCTCCGGGCACAGGCTCGGAAACAAAAATTCTTGCCAGGTCAAATAGCTCTTCAAGAGTGCTGGCTCTTATAACGCCTGACTCCCTGAAGGCAGTGGTATAGGCTATGTCACTGCCAGCCAGAGCACCGGTATGAGAACTTGCAGCCCGGGCTCCACTTTCACCTGTACCCGACTTGAGAATTATAAGAGGTTTTTTCCGTGAGACCTTCTTTGCAACATCCACAAAATGCTGACCTTCATCTATACTCTCTATATAACACAGTATCACTCTTGTATTCTCATCATCTGCCAGAGCCTCAATAAAATCGGTTTCACTCAGGTCAGACTTATTTCCAAGGCTTATTAACCTGCTGAATCCTATCCCGTTTTTCATACTCCAGTCCAGAATTCCGGTGAGTAGAGCACCGCTCTGAGACACAACAGCAATCCTGCCCTTTTCTGGCATCTCCCCTGCAAAGGTTGCATTGAGTGGTGTATACATATCCATCACACCCAGGCAGTTGGGACCAAGTATTCTCATGTTCTTTGACCTTGCGATTTCAACAACTCTTCTCTCAAGCACTGCTCCTTCCTTTCCTATCTCTTTAAACCCTGCAGAGATTATGACGATATTTAAAACACCTGCCTCACCGCATTCTTCCACAACCTCTGGTACTACAGATGCAGGAACTGAAATTATGACAAGTTCTGCGCCTCCTGCCTCTTTTATATCCTTAAAACACTTCAAACCAGTGATTTCATGTTCTCTGGGATTTACAGGCATCACTTTTCCCTTATATCCACTGTCGATTATATTCTTTAGGATTTCATATCCAACCTTTCCAGGGTGTGCGGATGCACCTATTACCGCAATGGATTTCGGATTGAAAAAACTTGTTTTAAAGTTCATTTTTACCCTCATGATTTTTTTTCACTGCATAAACCCTCCTTCTTCAGCAGAGGCTGCATATTTTGTATAAAGACCTAAAAGGCCACTCTGATATTTTCTTGGAGGAGCTTTAAATACCGATAACCTTTCCTTTATTATCTTTAATATTTCCTCTTCAGGGAGTTTTTCTCCTTTTATTCCCACAACATCCAGCCTGTTTTTATTCAGGTCTATGTGAATCAGGTCGTCATCCTCTATCACAGCCAGCACACCGCCGTCTATAGCCTCCGGTGATATATGACCTATGCATGGCCCGCGGCTTGCTCCAGAGAATCTTCCGTCTGTTAAGAGGGCAACACTGGTATTGAACTTATCATTCGAGGATATTGCCTCTGTAACATAGAACTGCTCGGGCATTCCATTCGCCCTTGGCCCTTCATAGCGGAGAATTATACACTCTCCTCCTTTGATTTCTCCTCCGAATATTGCCTTAAGGGCATCACTCTGGGAATCGAAGCCCCTTGCAGGGCCGGTGAAATTAAACATACTTTCATCTACAGCAGAGCGTTTGATAATGCCAGTGCCTATATTACCCCTGAGAACTACAATGGCACCGGATTTTGTTATGGGAGCTTCTGTGCTCTTTATCACATCATTGACCTTCAATCCATAATTTTCCAGAAACAAAGGTCTTTTTTTGAAAAAACCAGTTTTTTCCAGATTTTCCAGATTTTCACCCACTGTTCTACCGGTTACAGTCATACAGTCCAGATTCAGGTAATCCTTCAACTCAAGCATTACTTTCTGGACACCTCCTGCAAACCACAGGCGATTGGCAGGATATTCTCCCGAGGGGCGCACATTGACTATAAAGGGCACCTCATCATTTATCTCCGATACTCTCTTCAGAGAAAATTTGTAGCCAAGCTCCTTCATTATGGCAGGCAGGTGAAGCATTGCATTTGTTGAGCCAGCCATGGCAGCATGAACTATTATGGCATTTTCAAAAGCCTCTTCTGTCAGTATTTTATCTGCGGTTAGCTTTTCGTCAATCAGCTCAACAATCCTGCTGCCTGCATTCTGCGCCAGCCTTCTTATCTCAAAGCTTGTTGCAGGACACACTGCTGAAGTTGGAAGAGCCAGTCCCAGAACTTCTGCCAGACTCTGCATTGTGAGAGCAGTACCTAAAAAGGCGCAGGTACCATTGGTAGGGCAGGAATACTCCCTGAGAAAATTGTATTCATCCTCCTCCATTTCTCCGCGCTTTAGTTTTGAGTATATTGTTCCCACCTGCTCAAGAGTTATTATCCACTGGTCCATCACACCACCAGGAACGAAAATTGCTGGCATTTTTAATCTTGCTGCTGCAATTAAATGTGCAGGTACAGCCTTATCACTGCCTGAAACCAGAACCATACCGTCAAAGTGCCCTGCCTCTGCATGGAATTCAACAGCACTGGCTATTACCTCCCTGCTCACAAGGGAGTAGTCCATTCCTTTTGTACCCTGGGCTATACCATCACATATATCTGTGCATGAGTACTTCAGTGGAGCACCACCACCCTCATACGCCCCACGCTTCACATATTCTACAAGCTCATTTAAATGCATACTACCCGGGTGGGATTCCCCATAAACACTTTCAACCAGTATATTTGGTTTGCCGAGGTCAGCTCTGGAATAGCCACATGCAAGCCTCAGTGGGTCTACTTCCGGTCCTATTTCACGCATTTTTTGACTGTGCAACAACTTTATTCCTCCTTTTTAATTAAAACTGCCCTGCCAGGGCCACCATCTCCACCCTTTATTTTGAGAGGCAGAAAAGTAAAAAAGTATTCACCTTCTTCAACCCCTGACATATTCAGTGTCTCAACAACAGGTGTACCACTGCCTAAGAGAGTTCTATGTACCTCTCCACTCCCTCCATATTTCTCAATTGACAGATAATCTACACCCACAAGCTTCACTCCCTGCTCCACAAGCAACTCTGCACCATCTCTGGTAAGATAGACATAATCAGTGTGGAACTTTTCATCCTTCAGCAGTCTTGAATTCGCCGTCTTTAGAAGCAGAATTTTATTTCTGAACAAGCTCCGCTTTGGATAAAGCTCCTTCTTGGTTATCTTCTCTTCAATGGACTTCATGTCCAAAACATAACACTCACCTATGAGCCTTTTAAGGGATATGTGTGAAACATCCATTCCCTCTCTGAAAAAATGGAGGGGCGGGTCCATATGAGTTCCTGTGTGAGTCCCTATGTGTAATTCAGATACATTCGCAGCATCTCCTCTGGCTATTCTTGAGTGAGGCAGAATCGCAACAGTTGGGTCCCCCGGAAATACCTTCATTCCATCATATACACTTACAGATATGTCTATAATCTCCATCCTCTTCACCTCCTATATTACAACAATGACAATTATGTCCCCCACATTTGTGTTTGTACGTCCTGTAATCAGTGCATCATGAATAGCACTGAGAAAGGTATTCGAATCATTTTTACTGAGGTATTCAACCACATCCAGCCCCTCTTTATTGCCTCTCTCAACTGTAAAGCCGTCTGCAATTCCACCGGCAGCGTCAGTGCTCCCGTCTATTCCGTCAGTTCCAAGGGAAGCTATCACAACATCCCTTTTCTGAAGGGACAGAGCTGCCCCCAGTACAAGCTCCTGATTTCGCCCGCCCTTACCATTGCCGACCACAGTCACAGTAGTTTCCCCTCCGAGGATAAGGACACATGGCCTTTTTACAGGATTACTGCTTCGCAACACCTCTTTTGCTATCCCGGCAAGCACCTTACCAGCCTCTCTGCCTTCACCCTCAAGCTGTCCTGTAAGAATCAGTGTATTGTATTCTCTTCTGGCCGCCTTCTCCATGGCAGTCAGGGCAAGGCTATTGTTGCCTATAAGAACATTCCTTACCAGAGACGAATCCAGCGACTTTGGTGTTTCCTCTATTTTACCTGCCATACCCTTTTTTATCCTCCTGCATACACTCTCTGGTGCCCTTTCCCAGAGACCATACTTATCAAAGACATAGCCGGCATCCTGAAATGTGGTGGGGTCCGGGAGGGTCGGGCCTGAGGCAACAGTTTCCATAGGGTCTCCAACAACGTCTGATATTATCAGGGCGAGAACATGGGCAGGGTAGCAGGCTTTTGCAAGCTGTCCGCCTTTAACATCAGAGATATGTTTTCTCACTGAGTTGAATTCATCTATAGTGCAACCCGACTTCAGAAGAAGCTGTGTGACCTCCTGTTTTTCCTTCAGGGTTATTCCTTCTGCCGGTCTGGCAAAAAGAGCAGAACCTCCACCTGAAACAAGTACAACCACGAAGTCCTTCTCTCCGCTTCTTTCTGCTATTTTCAGGGCTGCTGAAGAAGCAGCAACACTACCATCGTCAGGTATAGGGTGTCCTCCTTCAAGTATCCTGATTTTTCTGAGACCAGACTTTCTTCCTGCTCCTTCAGGTACAACAATAACCCCCTCTTCAACATCTATTATCTCCTCCACGGCCCTCGCCATGTCAAAACTCGCCTTACCAAAGCCTATAACCCGTATAACTGAAAAATTATTGAAATTCAAATCTGAGGCTTTTTTAAAAAATGCCTTCGTGAGTTCGAAGGGGTCAACGGCACCGATACCCACATTCAGGAGTTTCATGGCCACCTCTCTTGCCTTCCTTATGGCAGGATTGGCAGAGTTATCCAGTACATCATTGTAGTTCCTTATCCACTGCATCAGGATACTGCCTCCAGAATAAGGTCCACAGTTTCTTCCGGAGTGGCTGTTGTGTTTACCACAACAGGCTTTGCAACATCCAGGAGATTTTTAATAAACCTCTTTCTCAACCTCTGCTTTCGTTTGTCCCTTACAAGCAGATGCGGATTATAAAAATTGTTCTCTACCATCAACTTCAGCATTTCTTCTCTGGATACTTCCTCTATCAGCTTTTCATCTTTGAAATCCCGCTTGAGAAGTACAAATGTTGATAGTGATGTTACTGACCTTATCTTTTCCCCTCCCAGAAGGTTCTTGAGGTTTACAACAGCCCTGCCCTTTTTGTCGAACCGTGCATCCTCTATCAGCGGCTCGAAGTCCTTCCAGTCCTTCTCTATTCCCCCCCTGATATATACTTCCTTCTCCGAACTCATAATAGTGGCTTCCCTTCCCTGGAACCTCACATAGAACCAGTCATCGCTTATCAGCCTGGACTTCTTCCGCCTGAGTATGCCATAGCTCAGGGTTGTCTTACCTGCACCGCTCGGCCCAACAAGGGCAATACCCTCGCCGCGGTAGTCAAGACATGCACCATGAACCGAATAGAACCTGTGGAGGTCCTCCAGAATGTCTCCTGCAAGGGCAAGGGCAATGGATTTAACATAGCCATAGTAATTGCAGTTCCACAGAAAGGCTGACCTGGAAATAGGCTCGTATTCTACGCGAAAGTTTTCCCCGCCATCATCAAAAACAAGCAGCCTGCCGTGAGACCTTATTTTTTCACTCAGGTGATAGAAGTTCTCATCGAACGTGTTTACAGTTTCTACTTCATCTGTCATCAGCTTTATACAGCAGCCATTGATGTCTGCCTTCCTCTCATACCTTATTCTCTTCCCTTTGAGGAGAGACCTCCAGTTGTGGTCAGCCTCCTGCGGGGATACAATATTTATAGGGTAGCTCATTTCTTAACCTCCATCTTCTTCAGAAGCCCGTCAACTGTATCTTTTTCTTCTGATGTCAGATTAAGCAGAGGTGCTCTAACATCATCACCTCCGGCAATGTCCAGCATATTCATGGCATATTTAAGTCCTGCCGGAAAGGTGCCAGTATCCATTATTTTCACAATATTCATGAGAAGTTTTTGCAGCCCTACAGCCCTGTCTATATCCCTCTCCCATGTCCTGTAAATCCCTACAGGAATATCTGGCACAAGATTTGAAGAACCGAGAATTGCCCCTGAAGCTCCGGTGACCAGAGCTGGCAAAAGGAGATGGTCTGCCCCTATAAGACATGAAAAATCCTCTGGAACCAGATTAACAATTACCTGAAATTTTTTCATGTCGCCGCTCGTATCTTTTATTCCTATTATATTATCCAGCACGGAAAGCCTTTTTACAAGAGGAGGTAAAAATGGATTTCCTGTAAAAACCGGGATATTGTAGAGTATTATGGGCAGCGTGGAATGCGAAGATAAATTTGAATAATAACTGAAAAGCCCTTCTTGGCTTGTTCTGAAGTAGTATGGAGGTGCAACCAGCGCAGCTTCTGCACCCATGTCGGCAGAATAGGCAATAATTTCAAGGGCTTCCTCCATTCTCATTGAAGTTGCCCCGGCTATTACTGGCAATGATGTGGTATCCAGAACTTTTTTAATCACCTCTTTCCTTTCTTTAATGCTTAAACCAGAGAACTCCCCGGCAGAGCCAAGTGGTACAAGACCTGTCACTTCCTTCTTTTCAAGAAAGGCAATATTTTTCTCAAGCCCCTCTAAATCAATTCCACCATTTTTAAAAGGTGTTATCATAGGACAGTATATTCCTTTTAGCTTCATATTTTACCCTCCAGTACAAAATCAAGCCCGAGTTCACGAAGTTTTTCTTCTGTGGGCACTCCGTTGTTATCCCAGCCCCTGAAATTGTAATATTCATCGAGCTGCGCCTTGAGGTCTGGTATTTCTGTCAGAGGCATACCCTCCTCAACATTCAGCTCCTCAACAATTCTTTGAGGCAGATTATCATCCTTCCTGGATATTCCCTCTCTTACGTTGTACATGCGCTTGAGATTGAATATTCTCTCCCCTGTCTCAAGGAACTCCCGGAAGGTCGTCGTAAACCCGGTAACAAGATTATACCATGTGTGCACCTCTCTGAAGTCCACATCGCCAAAAGACAGAAACTTGCAGATTACAAGAGAGTCATACAGGCCCATAACATGCTGCATCTGAGCCACGAAAATGCCTATCCCCTCTTTCTGGAACTGCTCTGGAGCAACATCATTCCCAAGGTACGGGATTGGCACACCCATGGGCTGCTGATGGTCATGAGCCAGGGATTGCAGATGGTCGGCTCCCCTGTTACCTGTGGCATAGCCTACAGCCAGACTATTCTTTGCCCTGGGGTCATGGGCCGGAAACTCAAGACCTTTAACATGCATGGAACCATGGTGCAACCCTATTTCTTCTGAGGCACGCAAGACACCCCTGCCAAGGAGCCTTCCGAATCCTCTGGCTTCACCAATCTGCCTTATCATCTCCAGAAACGCCTCATTATTTCCAAAGGTGAGCTCCATGCCTGCCTTTTCTTTGTCTATGAATCCTCCTTCAAATGCTTCCATTGCGTATGCTATTACCTGACCAGTTGATATGGTATCAATGCCATATCGGTTACACATCTCATTGGCTATTGCAACTGTTTCGAGGCTGGTTATAAGACAGTTGCTACCCAGCTGGCCTATACTCTCATACTCCGGCCCGGCACCTTCCACCTTCCCGTTTATCTTAACAGTTCTCCCACAACCCACAGGACAGCCAGTGCAATGGTAGTTACCTGTAAGTATCATCTTTGCCATATTCTGACCGGATATTTTATAAGACTCCCCTTCTTTTAATCTTCTTTCTGTCCAGTTTTTCACAGGCAGGTCACCTATTTTTTCATCAAACTCCACCTGCTGGGCAGTACCATAGGTTGCCAGTCCGAGAGCAGCCTTCTTCACTCTCTTATGCACACCCTCCAGAGCTTTTTTAAGTCCTTTAACATCTGCCACCTTTACAGGCTTTGTTCCCCTTACAACAACTGCTTTGAGATTTTTGCTTCCCATAACAGCACCAAGACCGCACCTTGCCGCTGCCCTTCCATCTTTGCCATCATTTATTATGCCGGCAAGCAGAACCTTTCTCTCACCCGCCTGACCGATACAGGCAGCGGTAGCTCTTCCATCTGTTTCGCCCAGAAGCTGTTCATGAGCCTCGTAGGTATCCTTTCCCCAGAGGTGCATTGCATCCTTTATCTCCACATTCTCATTGTCAATCCATAGATATACAGGTGACTCTGCAACACCTTTAATTACAACTGCAATATATCCTGTCCTGCTTAGCTGGAACCCGAAGCTTCCTCCACTGTTTGCTTCTCCAAAAATCCCTGTTAATGGAGATTTCGCAACCACAGTATACCTGCTTGAGGAAGGTACCATTGTACCTGTCATAGGACCAACCGCAAATATAAGGCGGTTCTCCTCCCCAAGTGGATTGGTAGATGGGGAAGTCTCTTCCCAGAGTATTTTTGCTGCAAGGCCGCTACCCCCTATGAACTTTTTTCCCACATCCTCATCAGGTTCTTCAATATCTATTGCGTGTGTGCTTAAATCAACACGCAGGACTTTTGTCACCTCCATACCTCCCTTATTTACCTATTTCAATTATCACTTTTATATCACCTTTTTTTCTTAGCGGAGCTTCCTTAAAATCCTCAAATGCAACTTTCCTGCTTATAAGCTTACTCAGAAGACCTGGCCACTTTGCTTCAAAATTCTGCATATGCTTAACCCCTTTTCTGAAATAGGTTATATTGGCATTTACAGAGCCGAAAATGAGCTTGTTTCCAAGCACCAGGGAGAGACTCAGGTGGTCTGCATCCACCTCTAACTTTTTATCCCCACCTGTAATTCCGGTCAGCGCCAGAACACCGTTGATACCCAGAATACCCATAGCCTGGAAGGACACTGTGGAACTGCCTGTTGCTTCTAATATGAAATCAATATTTCCCAGTTTTTCCACTAACCCGGGTATTGGCTCCTTTGTGGCATCAATGTAGCTGGCACCGCTTTCCGTAACAAGCTTTGCCTTCTGACTGTCTATGGGGTCTAACGCCAGTGTATATGTATTTATACCCATATCTCTAAGCACAAAAGTGGCAAGAAGTCCTATGGGACCTGCACCGAGTACCAGTGCTGTTTTTGGCTTCCATTTCATTCTCTCCTGAATCTTAAAAGTCTGCATAATTGCCTTTTCCACAATGCTCAGAGGTTCAAGCAGAACTCCCACATCAGAAAGTTCCTCAGGGATTTTTACCAGATATTCAGGAATTTCCTTGTAATATTCTGCCATAAAACCATGAAGACTTTTTATCCCGCGTTCTCTGAAATTTCCTGTGAGGCACATGTCATTCTCGCCGCTCCTGCAGTTCAGACAGTTCTCGGAGCATGGCCTTCTCACTGTAGAAACAACCAAGTCACCTTTTTCAAAGCCTTTCACATCCCTGCCTATTTCTTCAACTATACCCAGTGACTCATGCCCCGGTATAAGAAAATCCTCACCTTCAGGTGCCTCACCATAGAGCCCCTGGTCAATTTCATGGTCTGTACCGCATATTCCAACCCGCAACACCCTCACCAGAACTTCGGAAGAAGACATTTCTGGTTTATCCACATCAACTATACGGGCACTTTCCTTTTTACCAGGAATTACTCCAATAGCCTTCATCTCATCATCTCCTGTAGTTTAATAGAGGTCTTTCATCTAATGCCTGCAATACAGGATGCTCCCCCACTATGTGCAATCCCTCTCTACAAGACAAATTCCTACCTTCTTTTTTCCCATTCCAGAATATAGTGCACCAGCATAGCATGACTCCAGCCAAGGGGTATTGCAGACAGAGGTTCACCGGTATCTCTATTTACCTGCTCTGGCAACATATCAAGTTCTGTTGCATGCTCTATGCACCACCTGGCAAGTTCGTCAGCCCTGGCTATATTACCTGTATAGCGATAGTAAATCGCAAGCCACATAGTTGTGATTATCCAGGGGTTACCTCCATAATAAACATCCCCCGGATATCTGCCAATTCCTCCCACAGGATAGTTGAAAGCCTCTTCAATTCTGGCAACTGTTTTCCTCACTCTTTCGTCTTTGGCAGAAAAAACCCTGAAGGGAATGACAATGCCAAGTATGCTTGTATCTACAGTTTTGTCTATGGGGTCAATAGATTTTCTAAAGTATCCTGCATCAGCATCCCAGAACTCACGTTCTATACCTTTCTTTATACAATTTGCTGCCTCATCCCATCGTGCCGCTATCATGTCCCTTTCTCCAAGAACCCTTGCTATCATGGATGCAGCCTTCAGGCCGCTGTAACATGCAGCATTTGAATAAAGATGCCTTGCCCATTTCTCTTCCCATGGACCAAAACACCTGCACATAATTCCGTCTCTACCCTGTTTCTCCTGCATATAGCAGATATATTCGGCAGCCTTCATAATCATGCTCCAGTTCTCTTTCAGAAATTTTTTGTCTTTTGTGAGCCTGTAATGGTATACTATTCCTGAAAGAACTGCGCCTGTTTCATCTATCTGGGGCCCCCAGCTTGGCCCCACCATAGGCGGTGAAATAAAATACCGTTGTTTCCAGCCTCCAGCCTTTCCATCTGCAGTGCTGCACACAAGAACATCACCTTTAAGGCCGCAGTGCACATGGTGTTCCTTCTCCTGTGCAATTTTGCACCAGAAATAGAACTTCTCGGCTTCCTCGTGGTAACCAGCCCTATCCAGAGCTGTAATGATGTAGGCTCCATCACGGGGCCAGCAGAACCGATAGTTTGGCACTGTGGTTGGGGCAGCAATTACCCCGCCCCACTCCCTGCTGCTGAGTAGTTTCAGGGTGATTAAAGAGCGTCTGTAAACTTCCGAAAATTTCTTTACCTCCCTGCTCCTGCTGAGCCACTCATTCCAGTACCTCTCTGTATCTTCATATAAGCCTTTGTAACAATTCTGTCTGGCCGTTAACAGGGAGGAAAGGGCACGGTTCTCGTCGGAACCCATACCTATAAAGATAGTGACTTCCTTCTCTTCTCCTGGAGAAAATCTGCCCAAATCCCAGAGCTGAGAGGAATTTATCCCTTTGCTGCCGTGAGAAATTATTAATGGATTTCCCTCTAACCTTCCGTCATAAACATCAGAGAAGGCATCACTTCCATCGTTGTGTGCGCCGCACTGATACCCACTCATCTTTATGTCGCCCCCGCAGGCGAAGTAACACTGTCTATAATACTGAATTATTGAATCTGAGTCAGAATCGTAGAAGGCGGCATTACCTGTCAGAGTTTCCATGATTTTCAGGTCAAGATAATAGAACAATTTTAAGTTTATATCATCTCTACTCCTGTTGATTATCCTGAAATGTCTTACAAGGATATCGTCTTTAGAGTGTACAAAATCCGTTACCTCGACATCGATACCTATCTCAGGGTTGTGCATTACAGTCCTGATGATAGGAGCATCTTTTATATATGTCTGGGAGTAATCCCATGGCGAGTCTGTTGTCCAGCCAAACCCGGTTTTGTCGCTATATATTCCTGCAAAGCTTGCTTCCATGTGCTCTGCAAAGTCTAGATTTGGCCAGAACAAATGTGTGATGTGACCTTTAGTCCCTATTCCCACAAGCAACTTTGAATTACCCAGAATCCCCTGCTCAATGGTTCCATTCAAATACACCACCTCAATAATATGTATGTAATATATCACTGAACTATAATTGCTTTTTCTTCATTGGACTGGCATAATACCATGCACAAGAATTTATAATCTCATATTCCATACCTCTACAGTATGCCCTACCCCCTCCATAATAAAAATAAAAAGCTGCGGCTGGAACTGCTAACCTTCTTCCCCTTTTAATTTCCTGTATCCCACCAGAAAGATTTAAGTGTATACCAACAAACCATAACAATAATGGCAACCATCGAAGACCTTTTTTCGGTTATGAAAAGCAGCACAAGAAGGGATATCTTAAAGCTTCTGATGAAGGAGGATATGCACATCTCAGGTATAGCAAGGGCCATGAAAATTTCAGTACCCCAGGCATCAAAGCATATAAAAATCCTCGAGGAAAAGAATCTTGTGGAGAAAAAAATCTTTGGCAGAACCCATGTGCTCAGAGCAAAAACAGAAAACATCTATAAAATTCTTGACGGTTTTTCTGAAGAATACAGGATTGAAGTAGAGGAAGGCACATCAGTACTGGAAGCTTTAAAGCAGGTCGCCGGCGTAAGAGTTGAAAGCCTTGGAGAGAGAAACTTTGTTATAAGTGTTGATGGTGAAGACGGCTATTATATCTATGAGGTAAATGGGAAGCTCCCTGATATATCCATGGATAAATTCAGACTTAAAGAGGATACAGTTGTCGACCTGAAGAAGATTGTGCATGCAAAAAAGAAAAGAATGGACATAAAGGTTATACAGAAGTGAAAACTATTCAAAGAAAGATTCAATATTCTCTGCTACTCTGGCCACCTTCTCAACATACTCTCCGCGTGTATAAATCCCCATACTCCAGTAGCTTTTCTGTGCAACCTTCAGTACACTCACAAGAGGGGACTCCTCCTCAATCCTGACAATCTTTCCGTTTTTTTCTATCATGGCATCCATTTCTCTATATTCTGGTTCAGGAGGGATATCGATAAGAATATACTCCTCCCCGACATTTGCTTCCTCAGCTATCTCCCTCTCAATCTTCCTTATCTTTTCAACATCTGCCCTCAGGGATATAACATTCTCCCTGAGTACAGGCGAAATATCATGCCAGCCCTTTACAACAACCTTTTTGAAGAGCTTCCTTAAATCCAGCCTTTCTCCTATTTCCCCTACATATCCTGTGGACCTTCTGAAAACATTCTGAATCTCAATATCATCGAATTTTATCATAGTCTCAAAATCAATTATACCCTCCTGAATAGCATATTCAGTTGCTTTAAGAAACATTGCATCAGCAATTCTCGAGGTGTGATGCAGATAAACACTGGGTATCATTAAAAATCTTGCCACCAGCAATCCCTCTATTGCCCTCAGACCCCCGGAATTGAAGACAAGATTCCCCTCAAAAAGCTCCATACTATTTATAAGCCTGTGGAGGTCAATAATTCCATAGCCAACACCAGTATGATGCGCATCTCTCACCAGATAATCCATCCTGTCTATATCAACCTCGCTGGAAATTATCTTGCTCATATAACCTTTTTTACCTGCAATTATATCAGCGATGTCTCCGGCATGAATTCCATGTTTCTCAAGTATTGTGGCAATGCCTGAGTTCTCTACAGTTTCAACTGATATCCTTTCATGGGAAATATTAAGGTACCTCGCCAGGAGTTCCTCACTTGTATGTGAAAGAGGACCATGCCCTATATCATGAAGCAGGGCAGCAAGACAAATAAGGCTCTTATCTCTCTCCCCGAGGTTAAGTCTATCTGCAATTTTCCCGGCGAGATGCATTGCTCCAATAGAATGTTCAAATCTTGTATGATTTGCACTGGGATAAACAAGATTTGTAAGTCCAAGCTGTTTTATTCTCCTTAATCTCTGAAATTCAGGTGTATCGACAACCTCAACTTCCAGGGCACTTAAAAAGATGTCGCCATGAATTGAATCTCTTATAACCTTCCTGCCCATAATACAACTTCTGGTTTTATAATATAAAAATTCAGCCTATCAACAAAAAATCAGATACAACAACTTCCAGAGTGAAAATTATTAACATTTGTGGTTATACTCGTTGCAATTTTAGGAAATCTATAGGCAAGGTCACTCACTGTAATTATACCTGCAAGTTTTCCATTCTTTATTACTGGAAGTTTTTTTACCCTCTTTGAAGCCATAAGATGAGCTGCCTCACCTACCTGCATGTCATACTCTCCGATTATAATCGGGAAAGTCATGACCTCTCCGGCAATAGTTTTATCAGGGTCTTTTCCATCTGCCATAACTCTTTTGATAAGGTCACTCTCCGTAATTATGCCATGCGCCTTTCCACCATCAGTAATAATCACGCTTCCAACCTTGTATTTTTTCATTATAATTGAAATTTCCTTCACGTTTGTCTCTACTGAAGCAGTTATTACCTCTTTTGTCATGATTTCATCCAGTATAGGAAGGATATTAACAACTTCTATGTTCACATCCGGACATAATTTTCTAAGGAGGTCTATAACCTCTCTAATAGGGCTCGCTATAAAAATAGCCGCAATTCCTTTGTCTTCGTATAATGTACATAGATAGCGGCAGGCATTTGGAAGAAAATCAAAGGTCACATAATCCTCTTCCACCTTAATTCCAAATGACCTTGCCTGTTCCACATATTCTCTCAGCCTTTCCTTACCTTCAGAAGTTATATTTCTTGAAAGATATGCTATAATTATCTCCATGTCAGGATATTGCTTTCCGGCTCTAACTATAGTATCAAGTACCTGTTTTGAATATTTACTCTTATCAGTCACCACAAGGATTTTCATTTCTCATACCCACTTTTAAATTTTCCACCCGGAATTATGTATGCCACAAGCATTTTCATATTATATATACAGGGCGTACTTAACCTTTTTCCTATCCTTTCATTAACCCAATACTTCAGGGCTTAAGCCTGTATCTATCCCTCGGGAAGAGCACAGCCTCCCTTATATTGGAAAGATTCAGGAGTAACATCAGAAGCCTTTCAATTCCCATTCCAAAACCCCCATGTGGGGGCATGCCATATTTGAATGCTTTTAGATAGGCTCCAAAACTCTCCGGCCTCAGACCTTTGGCCTTAATTCTATCCACCAGCAAATCATAATTATGAATTCTCTGAGAACCTGAAATTATCTCCCTGCCACTGAACTCCAGGTCAAATGCTCTGCTCAGTTTCTGTTCTGAGTTCTCCGGCATTGTGTAGAAGGGTTTGATACCCAGGGGATATTTGGTCACAAAATAAAACACATGTCCTTTCTCCTTCATAATCTCCCCAAGCCTTTTCTCTGTCTCGGTGGTCAAATCCTCACCGAAGGGTAGCCTCAGACCAGCTTCCTCCAGCAGCTCAATAGCCTTTGAATATTCAATTCTTGGAAAAGGTTTTTCTGGTATGGAAATATCCCTGCCCAGAAGCTCGATTTCCTTCTGGCAGTTCTCCTTTACTTCCCTTACCATTGCCACAATAAGATTCTCAATGAGCGTTAGAATGTCCTCCTCATCCTCAATGAAGGCCATCTCGCAATCAATTGCAGTTATTTCATTCAGATGCCATATAGTATCATGCTCCTCTGCCCTGAAGTATGTGGCCACCTCAAAAACTGCGTCCATACCCGTGCCCATAAGCATCTGCTTGTAAAGCTGTGGGCTCTGAGCGAGGAATGCTTCCTTCTCAAAGTAGGCAATCGGAAAAAGCTCTGTTCCTCCTTCACTTGCTGTTGAAATTATTCTCGGAGAATGAATCTCAAGAAAACTTTTTCTGTAAAGATATTCTCTTGCAGCTTTAAGCATATTTGAGCGTATTTTAAAAACTGCCATTATCTCTGGTTTTCTCAGGTCTATAACTCTACTATCAAGTCGTGTATCAAGATTGGCGGGAACTTTACCTGTAGGGTCAAGGGGCAGAGGTGACTCTGCTCTGGCAAGAACTTTAATCTCCTCTGGAATAATCTCAAAGCCACCAGGAGCTTTTTCCATCTTCTGAAGCTTTCCTCTGGCCACAACCACGCTTTCCTTACTTACATTCCTGGCAGTCTCAAAAACTTCCTTTGGAACAAACTTACCTGGCAGTGTGAGCTGCACAATACCATTTCTATCCCTGATAAGAAGAAAAATCAGCTTACCCATCTTTCTCTTTTCGTGGACCCAGCCAGCTACTGTTACAACTTTTCCATCCATCTCAGATGAAAGCTCTGAAGAATATCTCCGCTTTATCATTTCAATCCTCCTTGACTCTTATCTTTACACTGTCTGCATGAGCCTTAAGTCCCTCAGCCTCGGCCAGAGGAATAATAACCTTGCTCAGCTTTTTAATTCCTTCCTTGCTCAGTTTCTGCCAGAAAATAATTTTAAGGAAAGAGCGTATATTTAACCCTGAATATGCCCTTGCAAAGCCGCTTGTCGGCAGTACATGGTTTGTACCTGAAGCATAGTCGCCACTTGCCACAGGAGTATAATTCCCAAGAAATACGCTGCCAGCATTCTCAATTTCTTCAAGGAGCTCTTTATTTCTTGCTGTTACTATCTGAAGATGCTCGGGTGCAAAACTGTTGGAGAAATTTACTGCATCTTCAACATTATCAGCAATAATAATTGCACCATTCTTCTCGAGAGATAGATAGGCTTCTTCTCTTTCAGCAAGATTTTTATCTTCAAGAATTTTTCTTACATCTTCACCAATAGTCTCTGATGTTGTAATTAAAATACATGTTGCATCAGGGTCATGCTCCGCCTGAGCGAGAAGGTCATAGGCTATAACTCTCGCATCCGCTCTTTCATCAGCTATAATTAAAATTTCACTGGGTCCTGCTGGCATATCAACAGCAACTTCACTGCTCATAAGCCTCTTCGCCGACGTAACATATATATTCCCGGGTCCAACAATCTTGTCAACCCTGTCTATACTCTCTGTGCCATAGGCAAAGGCAGCTATTGCCTGAGCACCTCCCATTCTATAAACTCTGGTAACACCCGCAATTTTACAGGCAGCCAGAATAAGAGGATTTATCTCTCCGTCTCTTCCGGGAGGGGTTGCCACTGCAATATGTCTTACCCCGGCTACCCTGGCCGGGATAGCTGTCATTAACACAGTACTTGGATAAACTGCCCTTCCTCCAGGGATATAACATCCAATTCTGGGTATTGCTCTGAATATAACTCCGAGCTCCCTTCCATTATCATTCAAGGAAAACTCTTCTGGAAGCTGCCTCCTGTGAAACTCGGCTATATTCTCTGCTGCAGTTTCAAGAGCTTCAACCAGCTCTCTGCTTATTTTTTTCTCAGCACCTTCTATTTCCTCCCAGGAAACTCTTATCTCTTCTATTTTTGCACCGTCAAACCTCTCTGTAAACTCTTTAACAGCCTTATCCCCCTCAACTCTGACTCTTTCAATTATAGGCCTGACAGTCTCTTCGGCCTTCGAAACTTCTGCTCTACCCCTTCTGAAGAGAGAGATTTTCTCCTTTTGTGACATATGATTAAGGATATAATATTTCATATATAAACACCGCCAGATATTCCAGGTATTCTATATAAGCACGTTAAGCACGTTAAGCACGTTAAGCACGTCATGCAATAACTTTATAAGAGTAGAAGTTAACTGAATAAAAACTTTTCTTGAGGGAATAATATGGTACCGAGAAAGCTATTCTTCACCAGAGGCGTGGGAAGACACAGAGAAAAGCTTGCAAGTTTTGAACTTGCTCTGAGAGATGCAGACATAGAAAAATTCAACCTTGTCAGAGTTTCAAGTATATTACCTCCTGATTGTAAGATTATTTCCAAAAAAGAAGGAGTTAAGGAGCTTTCTCCCGGTGAGATTGTCTACTGTGTTCTCAGCGAGGCAGCCAGCAATGAGCCGGGAAGAAAGATTGCAGCAAGTATAGGGGCTGCAATTCCCAGAGATGACAAAATGTATGGTTATCTAAGTGAGCACCATGCCTATGGAATGAGTGAGAAAAGAGCAGGCGATTACGCTGAAGACCTTGCTGCCATGATGCTTGCTTCAACTCTCGGTGTGGTGGATTTCGACCTGGACAAGTCCTGGGATGATGAGAGAGAAATCTGGAAGGTATCAGGCAAAATAGTCAGAACAAAAAATATAAGCATTGCCACATCCGTGCCAGATACTGGAAAATGGACAACAGTAATTGCCGCAGCAGTGTTTATTGAATGAAGGTGTGATAAAATGGAATTACCGGGGGAGAGTACAGAACCTGTGAAGATTGAGAAGCGTGGTCTCTCAGAGCTGCTTGAAGATATGGCAAAAACAGGTTTTCAGGGCAGAAAGCTGGGAGAGGCTTTTCAGGTCTGGAAGAATATGCTTGAAGACAAAGAGGTTACAATATTCCTGGGTCTGAGTGGTGCCATGGTGCCTGCTGGTATGAAGAGAGTTATATCATACCTCATAAGAAATAACTATATTGATGTTATTGTGAGCACAGGTGCAAATATCTTCCATGACATTCATGAAGCTGTAGGAGGCAAACATTACCTGGGCTCCGCTCATGTTGATGACATAGCACTCTTCAGGCATGGTATAGACAGAATATATGATGTCTTTGCAGAGGAAGAGAAATTCAGAAAAAGTGATAGGCTTATTGCAGAAATAAGTGAGGAGCTACCTTCAGATAGAGAGTTTTCGTCCAGAGAGTTTATCAATCATCTCGGGAAGAGGCTAATAGAGAGAGGTGCTGCAGAGGATTCAATAATTGTAAGTGCCATTGAATCTAAACTTCCCATATTTATTCCTGCTCTTGGCGACAGCTCCATAGGTATAGGGCTTATGATTGCCAGAAGAAAGGGTGTCAATATAATGATAAACCAGATGAAAGATGTGGATGAGATAACTAAAATTGTGGAAAAGGCTGAAAAGACAGGTGTTATATATATTGGAGGAGGAGTTCCAAAGAATTTTATTCAGCAGACAGAGGTTATAGCCTCCATTCTTGGTTTCAGAGTTAATGGACATGAATATGCTATTCAATTCACAACGGATGCGCCTCACTGGGGCGGCCTGAGTGGCTGTACTTTTGAAGAGGCTGTGAGCTGGGGAAAGATTTCAGTCACATCAAAGAAAGTTCAGGTTTTTGTGGACGCAACTATTGCCCTGCCAGTTGTGGTGAATGCCCTGGAAGAGCTTGGAATAGAGAGAAAGAGGAGCGATGCAAGTTTTCTGGATTAGGAAAAAGGATTCAATACCACCCCGATATTTGGAAGGTAACCCATGAAATCCAGAAAAAGTTTTATTAATTCAATATGCAAATTAGCATAAGGTGGTGAAATGGACAAGATAAAGGTGGCTGTACTCGGTGCTACTGGAATGGTTGGACAGAGGTTTATACAGCTTCTTGAAAATCATCCTTTCTTTGAACTGAACGAACTGGCAGCTTCTGAGAGGAGCGCCGGAAAAAAATATTCTCATGCAGCCAGATGGTATCTCGAGGGGAACATCCCTGATAGAATAAAGGATATGGAAGTAAAGCTTATAGACCCTGAGAAGCTTAAGGCAGATATAGTATTTTCTGCCCTTCCGAGTGGTGTAGCCAGAGAGATAGAACCCAGATTTGCTGAAGCTGGCTTTATGGTATGCAGCAATGCAGGTGCATATAGAATGGACGAAGACATTCCTCTCCTCATACCTGAGGTGAACCCCGAACATATTGATATGATTGAGGTGCAACAGGACAATAGAGGCTGGGACGGAGCAATAATCACCAATCCAAACTGCTCCACAGTTATGATAACTCTGCCATTCAAACCGATATACGACAGCTTCGGTATAAGTATGGTTTTTGTCTCAACAATGCAGGCCCTATCAGGGGCGGGCTACAATGGCGTGCCCAGCATGGCCATAGTTGATAATATCATTCCATTCATAAAGGGCGAGGAGGATAAGATAGAGACTGAAGTGCTGAAAATTCTTGGAAAATTCAATGGCAGCAGTATAGAGTTTGCCGACATCAAACTTTCTGCTCACTGCAACAGAGTTGGAGTAATTGACGGGCACACCGAAACAGTCAGTCTTGAAACACAGGAGAAGGTTGATATTGAAGAAATTAAAAAAGCTCTGCGCGACTTCACAGGTGAACCCCAGAGGCTCGGACTTCCCACGGCACCTGAAAAGCCGGTTATAGTTAGAGAGGAGCAGGACAGGCCACAGCCCAGATTGGATAGAGATGCTCTTGGTGGTATGGCTGTAACAGTAGGGAGGGTTAGAAAAGACCCGATTCTGGATGTAAAGTTTGTTGCTCTCGGCCACAACACAATAAGGGGGGCTGCAGGAGCAAGTGTTCTCAATGCCGAGCTTCTTGTGAATAAGAAGAAGGTTTAGAATGGAGATTAAAGGGAATATTATTGAAAAAGTGGAGCTTCTCAATTTCGCCAGAAAAGAAGTGAAAAAAATGGTAATAAGCTTTATTCAGGGATGGCCAGAGGCAGGATAACTGTTAGGGGGAAAGTTTATAGAGATGCGTATACAAAGTAACTCAGATATACCGCCAAAATGGGATAATATACAAAGTACTGTGTATATGAAGGAGTTATATGAAATTTGGATATATGGGAGTTAAATCGTATGATACCGAATAATATTGTAAGGATTCATATCCTCAAGGCTATTCAAGAGATTGATAGGGATGGTATTCCCAAAGGTAGAAACTCGAAGAAATTTAAACTTGTTTTTGATGAAAAAGCATATCCCCCAAAGTATGTTATTTCATTAGCCAATAAATATGCAAATGGAGAGGAACTCAATCCGTCAGATTTTGGTGGAGGTCGAGAGACAAATGATTATCTGGGGCGATTAGGATTTGAAATCGTAGAGAATTTTCCTTCAGCGAAGCAAGTCTCAAAGCCCCTCAATAGAAGGAAAAGAAAAGTGCAATCCGGGGTAAGTCATAATGAAAGATGTCCCAAATGCAAACAAACAATCGAAAAGATGCTTAGAAAAATCTATGGAGAAGTTAAAAGCAATTATAAATTTGAAGTGGGTGTACTTCCTGAAGATTTCAAAAAAACTCAATAAATATACTCTATCATTTCTTTCACCGAAAATACTCTAACTTCGTCCTGATTCAAAAAATCCTTATCGAAAGACCATATTCCGCTGGCATTTATGGCAAATGCACAGGCCAAAAAAGGTGAGTCCTTTATATCAACTGTCTCCATGATTTTAATGGCCTTTTCCAGATATGGCTTTATAATTTCTTCTGGTACAATCTCAATATTTTCCAGCAGTAGCTGTTTTATCAGATTAAAATTCCCCTCTGAAATACCTGCCTTTTCGATGAGCTCTTTCTCATACTTTGAGACTTCTTCCAGGGCATACTCTGGCATAAAAAAATCAAAGCTATCAGAAATCAATATCTCTTTGACTATAGAATCTTTCAAAATCCCTGAAATAAAAACATTGGTATCAAGAACAACTCTCATGTAGAGTACCTTTTAAACAATCCTTTCTTGACCTTCTTATCAATCTCCATGACATCCTTCATTGTAAGTTTACTCTTGGACGTAATTTCATCCATCAATGCAAGCTTGGATGCCCTGAGCTTTATTGCATTGGCAGCTGTCCTTTCCCAATTTACCAATTTATGCTTTGCAATGATATCTCTCGTCTGCTTGGGAAGCCTGACCATAATCTCGTCCATTTCGTCACCATTATATCTTTGTAATTTTAACATCTAAAACCCTGCCCCGGTTCATTTAGCCAAACCTTTTTTCTGATGCTGGGCAGAAATTTTTTTTCTTTGTATTTCATCAACCCACCTTCATCAAACATATCCCTAAGCCAGTTGAATAAGATATATAAGAGCGCAGTTATAGCTAATCATGAGTTTTTCAGCATGTTTTTCTTGAATATTCCTTGATAATCTGATATAGAAAGTTTACAATTGTGCGTTGAAAATGTTATTGTGGTTTAGTTAATAGCGGAGATTGTAGTTGAAATACCAGAAAAACTTAAAAATGTTATCAACAGGTACAAATTTGTGAACCTGTCTTGTATAGCTGATGAAAGCTATAATAAAGGCTGTTGCTGGGCCTGAAATGTTCAATATCATAGGAGGCAATGAACAGAATAATGGAGAAATCTTACCAGATGTGCAGCTCTATCAGCTATGAGATTCAGAACGTTACTATGGGGCAGACTATGATGATAGCTATCTTTTTTACTGAAGGGGGAAAACAACTCGCAGAGAAACTAATATCCCATTATCCAGAGCTTGAACTATATACAACTGAGGCTCTGTCAGATGAGAAAGCAGAGGAGTTTGAGAAACCTCTGAGTTTCTTTGTCTCAAATAACTGGAGGGAAAGTAAGGCAATTATCTTTATATCAGCCCTTGGAATTGCTGTCAGAGCCATAGCTCCGGCTGTAAGGAGCAAGCTCGATGACCCTGCTGTAATATGTATAGATGAGAAGGGAACTTTTGTTATAAGCCTTCTTTCCGGGCATATAGGCGGAGCGAATGCTCTTGCCAGAGAAATCGCAGAGAAGATTGGAGCCCGGCCAGTTATAACAACTTCAACAGATGTACAGGGAAAGCCCTGTCTTGAAGGGCTGGCAAATAGCCATTCTCTTGTTATTGAAAGCCATGAAGATATTAAAAAGGTCAACTCGGCAATAGCCAACGGTAAAAGAGTGGCTGTTATTAGCGATTATCTTGAAAAAGCTGAAGGTTTTCCTCTTTATACTATTGGTTCAGAATTAAAAGATTACGATTTATTTATTATGGTTACCAGCAGGCTTTCCGATATAAATGCCGAGCATGTATTTCTCAGGCCAAAAAATCTTGTGGCAGGTATAGGCTTCACAACAAGAGTCACAGCAGAGGAGATGGCAGAGAAGATAAAAAGGAGCTTTGAAGAAAGAGGTTTGAGTATAAAAAGCCTTACCGCTCTTGCAACAGTTGACTTCAAGGCAGGCAGCAGGGAATTGAAGAAAGCTGCTGAGATTCTTAATATCGAGGTGATTTCCATTCCTGTAGAAGAGATTAGAAATGTGGAGAATAAATTCAAAGTATCGGAATTTGTCAGGGCAAGTGTCGGGCTTGGAAGTGTTGCCGAACCCTGTGCCTATATTGCCAGTAAAAAAGGAAAAATGATTATAAACAAAACTTCCCTTGGTGGTATCACACTTGCTGTGGCAGAGGTGAAAAGATGAGATTAAGTACAGGTATTGAAGCTATTGATGAACTTCTTGGAGGAGGATTGAGAAAGGGAAGTATGGTGCTCGTACTCGGAGCAACAGGTGCAGGTAAGACCCATCTCGGACTTTCGTTTGCCAATGCAGGATTAAAACAGGAAGGAAGGCGTGGACTGGTTCTCGACCTTGTGGCAAGAGGTGATTCTCAGAATCATGTGGAATATGCAAGAAGGCTATTCAACTGGAAAATTGAGAGGTTCAATGGCATAAAAAAGGAGAATTTCTGGGAGGAATATGAGGATACAGGAGAGCTTCTTGAAATTTTCTCTTCTGCCATAAAAAGTCCAAGTATGGAAGAGCTTTCTCAGGAAGATTATATGGAATATATGAGAAACCTCCATATAACACTGGATAAAGTTCTTGCCTTTTTTTATGCAGGCTTCCTCCAGGGAAGAAAGCGCGTGGTTATCGACGGGCTTGAGCCAGCAAGAGAATTTAAGGATAACCTTCAATATGAAGTCCTTGACTTCTTTCTCAGGAAAATATTCAGAAACAGCCACGACTGGATAGCAAGGGAATACTTCAGAGAGAAGTTTCTATCCTATAAAAATTCTGTGGAAAAACATACTTTTGGTAAAGATAATGTAACTATGGTGCTTCAAACCACCAGTGAAACTATGATTGAAGAGCTTATTACAAGAAAAATATCCGATAGTGGCTTTGAGGCAAATGCCACCACGGTTATCCTCATGGGCAGGGCATTTGAGAATAATAGTGTGAAGAGGAAGCTCTATATTGCAAAGCACCGGGGAAGTTACTGCAGCGATGAGATAGTTGACTACGAAATAACAGAAAAAGGAATCGAACTCAAGCTTTAGTTGTTAAAAAAAGTTCTGCTAAGAGCCAGCTGACAGTATATTTACTGAAAAATACAGGCTATCAGTAAGGAGAGTATTAAGGTGAATAAATCTTCCGCTAAAAATTCCACATTAATCGTTGCAGGTATAAGCTATTTTCTCATAGCTTTTATGGGGTCTTCACTTAATGTTGCTCTACCCTCTATAGGCAAAGAATTTTCAATGGATGCAATTTTATTGAGCTGGGTTGCAACCTCTTTTTTCCTTGCATCAGCAGTTTTCATTGTTCCTTTCGGCAGAGTTGGAGACATATATGGGAGAAAGAGGACATTTGTCTGGGGCATTGTCATATATACCTTTTCCTCTCTTTTTGCTGCTCTGTCAACCACACCATATATGCTCATTATTTTCAGAATTATGCAGGGTGTAGGAGGTGCCATGATATTCGCAACAGGTATGGCCATGCTAACCTCGGCTTTTGGAGCAGGGGAGAGAGGCAGGGCACTGGGAATAAATATTGCAGCAGTTTATCTGGGACTCACCATAGGGCCTGTGCTTGGCGGTATTTTAACCCAGAACTTTGGCTGGAGGAGCATCTTCATTGTAAATGTGGCACTTGGTATTATAGTAATTGCAATTACTATTCTTAAATTAGAGGAAGATATGACAGAAGCCAAGGGGGAGAAGTTTGATTTCAGAGGGTCTCTGATTTACGGTCTAAGTATTATATTTCTGATGTATGGTTTTTCTGTTTTGCCACGTGACTCCGGCCTGTTGCTTATTGTAGCCGGCATCACTGGCATATCTTTGTTTATCAAATTTGAGGAAAAAGCGGAAAGTCCTGTTCTGGATATGGATATCTTCAGAAGAAATAGAGTTTTCACCTATTCGAATATCGCTGCATTTATAAGCTACAGTGCAACATTTTCCGTTGGTTTCCTCTTAAGCCTATATCTTCAGTATATAAAAGGTCTGAGCCCTCAGGATACGGGCTTTGTTCTTCTATCCCAGCCCTTTATTATGACAGTTTTCTCACCTTATGCAGGAAAGCTCTCTGACAGAATCGAGCCAAGAAAAATTGCATCTCTGGGAATGGCAATTACCACTATAGGTATATCACTTTTGATTTTACTGGATAAAAATACAAGCCTGGAGTTTATAATATTAAGTATAGTTATACTTGGTTTTGGATTTGCTCTCTTCTCATCTCCTAACACTAATGCAATTATGAGTTCAGTGGAGAAAAAATTCTATGGCGTGGCCTCAGCCACAAGAGGAACAATGCGTCTGACAGGACAGATGCTCAGCATGGGAATTGTAATGCTGATATTCTCTCTCTACATCGGAAGAGTTCAGATTACTCCTGGGAATTACCTGGCTTTTCTGAAGAGCACCAGAATTATTTTTTTAATTTTTACACTTTTGTGCATTCTGGGTATATACATATCCTTAAAAACAGGTGACTCGGTAATTTCTGAATAATAACCTTTGGTTAATAAAAATATTTGCATTGTTAAACTTCATTCAGATGGTATGGAAATGGAGATTCTCCTCAATCTTCTGGGAAATGTAACCAGGAGAGGTATTTTGAATATTCTTGCGGAACGCCCCTGTTATGTGAGTGAAATATCTCAGGTTCTGAACATTGGTCAGAAAGCCGTTATTGAACATCTTGAACTCATGCGAAAGGCAGGAATACTGAATAGTAATTATGAGAAAATCGAGAAGGGTCGGCCAAGAAAATACTATAATATTTCAGAGGATATTATTCTGGAAGTGAAAATTTCACCGGATTACTTTTATATAGAAACTTTTCTGCCTGAAGAGGAAGAAGGCGTGGAGGATATCTCCCCCCAGTTCGAGAATCTTATTAAGAAATTCAGAGAAATATCTCAACTTGAGGGATGGGATAAGATTAAGGAGCTTAAAGGAATTCACGATGAGCTGAAAAAAGAGCAGGAGAGGTTAAGCAGGGCCAAGAGGGTTGTTGAATATCTACAGAGAGAAGTCAGGAATGAAATTAAAAGGGAAAGCCTTATAGACGAACTGAACGAGCTTATTTACTGATATTATTTAATTTCCACCTCTCCAAGTACCTCAATAGTCTTCTTTCCCTGCTGTGTTATCATATACTTTCTATCCTGGTCCTGTTCAACAAGCGCTGCATTCTTAAGGATTTTAAGATGGAAACTCAGCTTTGCAGGGTCCTCTATCTTCAGATAGTCTCTGATTTCCCTGAATCTCACCTTATCCCTTCCATACAGATATTCAACAGTCTTTCTTCTTATTGGATTGGAGAGAGCTTTTATCACCTCATCAGATATCTTACCAACAAGATTTTTTGATTCTTTCTCAAACTTAGACTCTTCAAGCACCTTTCTTACAGTATTCTGCACCTCGTTTATCTTGAAAGGCTTTTCTATATAATCGCTGGCACCCTTTTTTATTGCCTCAACAGCGCTGTCTATAGTTGCAAAAGCAGTTATAATAATTACCTTCATCTCTGGTCTTATTCTCTTTACCTCTGTTAACAACTCCATGCCACCAAGCTCAGGCATGACAAGGTCTGTGAGAAGTACATCAAAATCCTTATTTTTTATTTCATCAAGAACTTTTCTACCATCATCTACTGCAACTACTTCATAGTTCTCTTCCTTCATCATCTCTTCCAGACCTTTTCTCAATCCGACATCATCTTCAGCTATAAGTATTCTCGCCATTTTCTTCACCTTCTGGTAATATTATTATGAAAATTGAACCGTGTCCCGGTTTACTCTTCACCTTTATTTCTCCCCCATGATTTTCAATAATTCCATAACTGACAGACAATCCTAAACCTGTACCTTTTCCTACGCCCTTTGTGGAGAAGAAGGGATCAAATATCTTATCAAGATTTTCTTCAAGTATGCCTACTCCATTATCCCTCACCACAATCATAACCTTATCTCCTTTACTTCGAGTAATAATTTCCAGATGGGCATCATCCTTCCCTTCCATTGCCTGAACTGCATTTGTAACTATATTTACCAGCACCTGCTGTATCTGTATAGGGTCAGCATATATCTTCGGCAGATTTTTATCGAGTTTTAATTTAACATTTATTTTATTTAAATATATCTGTGGTTCGAGGATATTTAATGTTTTATTGACTATATCATTGAAATCAACAAGCTCAAATTTAGGTTCAGCTTGTCTTGAGAATTCCAGCAGGCTTTTTACAATAGTCGCTGTCTGGTCTGCCTGCTCTTCTATTATTTTTAACTTTTTTCTTGTATCAGGGTCTCTGATTTTCCTGTAGAGCATCTGGGCATAAAGAGATATATTTGCAAGGGGATTGTTTATTTCGTGAGCAACTCCTGCTGCAAGTTTACCGACTGTGGCAAGTTTCTCGCTCTGAATGAGCTGTTTTTCTTTTGAACGAAGTTCTGTTACCATTCTGTTAAAGGACCTCGAAAGTTCTCCTATCTCATCTCCTCTATCCACTTCAAGAGTGGTATTGTAATCTCCTTTTCCAACTTTTCTGAAGGCTTTCATCAGCGTATGAAGATGACGTATAACAGTATTTTGAATTATAAAATAGAGGAGAACCATAATACTTGTAAGGAGAATAATGGCTGAAGCAGCAAGGTAGCTTTTTGTAATCTGCAGATTCTTTTCAACTTCATTCATGGGTATGGTTACAATAATTGCACCATGTATGTCGCCTTTTCTGTAGCCCTGGTCTATATGGCATCGCAGGCAGGGTTTCTCCATAATTATAGGGCCTGCATACTCAAAAAAATCCTTTTTATTGGATTTATAAATTCTATAAATATCAGAAGGATTATTTTCAAAACCCTGAATTGCATGCAGCTGAAATTCATCCTGAGGAAGATTTTCAGACCCTATTGGCTTTGTTGAAACCATCTTCCATTTATATTTGAATTTCTTATTGGAGAGAACTGAAAGTACAGGCTCTATGCGTTCTTTGTTCTGGGCATTCCATAGTCTGAACAAAACAACTTGGTCAGCAATACTTTGGGCCTGTTCCTTTAGCTGGAGATATGTACTTTCCCTATTTTCATTATATAACAGACTGAAGAGGCTTATTATCAAAACCAGCATGACTACACCTACCATCAGTATAACCTTTGTTCCTATACTCAGTTTCTTAATAAACCTCACCTCTGGGAGTTATGTCTGAGATTTCTTCTATATTTTCTGGCCGGGAAATATTAAGAATTATAAGTCCTTTATTATAGTCTGCCAGATAAATCCTATTTTTCCGTATAAAGAATCCAAAAGCATTCCCTCCGGTATTATATCTACCCAGTTCTTCAAGAGAATTCCCATTTATCTTTAAAGAAATAATTCCATCGTTTCCTGTGGTGACATATATAATATTCCTGTAACTTCTTACTTTTATGGCATATTGCGAGACAATTTTGTAGGAGAGTACTCTGGGGTCACTTATATTTGAGATATCCATAAGAGCAAGACCTGCATCTGAACAGGCAACCACGGCATATTTTCCGAGAGTCGTTACTGAATATGCAACACCATTAAGTGGGACATTGGCTATCAAAGGGTTCTCTTTTTCAGTAACTAAACTTTTATTGAGTATTTTTAACCCTCCGGTGAAATCAGCCAGGAAAATTAAGTGTCTGTTAATATAAAAATCCCTTACATGTCCATAACCCGGAAGGTTATAGCTGGATATAACTCTCGGGTTTCTTGCATCCGAGATATTTACAACAACAAGACCGTCAACAGGATTAAAATCCCCAATATAAGCGATGTCACCTTCAACCACAACTCTCTTGAAATTTCCACTGTAACTCAGGTTAGATATAACCGTGGGAGAAGATAGATTGGAAACATTTACAATGACAAGACCATCAAGACCATCAGCAATATATGCAATCCCATCCCTCACAAAAATCCCCTCTGCCTGCCCTGGAGTCTTAAACTTTCCAATAATCTCTGGTTTAACTTCATTGGAGAGATTTATTATGTAAAGCCCCCAGTTAGAAGTTACATAGGCAGAATCTCCCTTTACAAAAACATCCATAAAGTTTTTATCCTGCTGTAGTATCTCTGAGCTTTTATTCAGTTTATTTTCACTGGTTGCAAGACAGCCTGAAAGTATCAGTATCAGCAGCAGGATTGAGAAAGGTAAGGCTTTCATTTTAATAGAGAGTATTACTACCTTAGTAAAGCTTTTGTATAAATTTCTATCTTTCTGTTATTCTACATTGTATATTTTAAAAAAAGTATATCAGCCCCAAACTACCCTTCTACCGGCAGTCCTGCGATGGGGCTTCCATGCACACTATTTTAAGTGCCTTCAGATAAAAATCAATTGAGACCAAGGTTGTTGGAACTTAGAAGCCTGATTTCAGCAGGTTTTTTTGTCAGATTTCCAATCTTATCACCTATTAAGTAATCAACACCCTTCTCTGCTGCTATCTCTGAAAGCCTCTGGGTAATAATCCCGTCAAATATAACAACATTTACTTTTTCCCTTGATGAATCCAGAGCAGAAGCAAGGTCGCGAACTGCAACTTCCTTAATTATATTACCTTCCTGGTCAAGAAGATATGCCTTGAGCGTTCCTTTGAGGTCTGTGAAGAACCTCTTGAATTTCTCAACCATCTCATTGTTTTCCTCTTCTTGGGGCTCTACAACCTTAGGCTTATCAGCAACCTTGCGATGTGGTGCTGACGGCCTCATGGGCCTTTTGATGCCAAATGGTTTTGCCTCTTCCCTCTTTGGCATGGAGAAATACTCCATAACCTGTTCTGCAGGTACTTTATTGCGGAGAGCTTTGAATATCTCTTTCTTTGTGAGTTCTTCAACCTCTTTGCCCTCAGGTGCCCTCGCAACAAAATCAATTTCACCCACCTGGAGAAGCTCTCTCAGGATAAGTTCACCTCCTCTGTCGCCATCTGTAAAGGCTGTAACAGTTTTCTTCTTGCTCAGCTCAACTATTGTTTTTGGAACACTTGTACCCTCAACAGCAATTGCATTCTTTATACCATACTTCAGCATGAGAAGCACGTCGGCTCTTCCCTCTACCACAATTATAGCGTCACTGTTATCAATATTTGGCCCTGCAGGAAGTTTATCGATACCATAACCCTGAATTTCCTTCATACGGAGAGATTCTTTTACTTCCTCTGTTATCTCAATGCTGTCAGGAGTAATGTCATCTATCATGGTTTCGAGGATATTCTTGGCTCTTCCGATTAGTTTCTTCCTCTTGCTCACCCTTACATCTTCTATCTTTTCCACTAAGATGTGAGACTCACAGGGACCAACTCGGTCTATGGTCTCAAGGGCTGCAGCAAGAATGGCAGTCTCCACTCTGTCAAGACTCGACGGTATCTTAACTGTTCCCTTTGACTTTCCGGCTGCTGTGGAAATTTCAACTTCAATCCTGCCAATTCTACCTGTCTTCTGGAGCTCTCTCAGGTCAAGGTCATTCCCCAGGAGACCTTCTGTCTGGCCAAATATTGCACCTACGACATCAGGCTTCTCCACAACACCATTAGTTTCAATTTTTGAATGTATTACATATTTAGTTGTATCAAGATCAATTTTACCCATGTTTTATACCTCATGAATCCCTGTACAGAATACAGGGCTTTTATATTTCTAGGAGATATCTCCCATAAAAAACTCCAAAAATAACTGCCCCCTTAATACACCCTATTTCGGTTATATATCCCTACCATTTCCATTTTTTGATGATATATTGATAATTATGATGAAAGTGAAACAATTATTTTTGAAGTTTAAATAAGCCGAGACTCTAACATCTGAGAGATTTTTGTAAATTTTATTCCCAGACCTGAACAGGTTTTCAATCATGAATTTTATAATTTAAAAATAAAAAATAGTAAGTAAAATTAGAAAATAGAGGGTTTAATAGGATTGAAGTTTATACACAGCCAGTTGGCTTTGGAAGACCGGCAAACTTGCATGCCTGTTTGGCAGGGCCACCCGGAAAGAGCTTGTATACATACTTGAGGTTACCCTTCTCAGGTCCGAATTTCTTCTTTACTTCCTTAACCAGAATCCTTATCATTGGAGCAATCTGGTATTCCTTATAGTACTCTCTGAGGAAATTTATTATGTTCCAGTGCTCTTCTGTCATAGTAATTCCGTCCTGTTTTGCAAAGACCTCTGCTACCTCTGGAGTCCATGAGTCAAAATCCTCTAAATACCCATCGTCATCCAGTTGCAATTCTTTGTCTCCAACTTTTAATACATTTGCCATTATACCACCTGATAAAAAGTAAGGTATAATGTATTTAAATTTTTCGGATATGCCGGTTTATCTGTGCACCTAAAAATAGAGGCTTTGATATTGTTTGTAACGTTAACGAAAATTGAGACATCTGGCGGGGCTGTAGGGTAGCTTGGTTATCCTCGTGGCTTTGGGAGCCATGGACTCCGGTTCGAATCCGGGCAGCCCCATTACTTTAATAAAATAAAATTATAGTCCGAGAACATCAAAGGTTGAATATACTTTGCCCTTCTCCGACTCAACAACAAAGAGAGCAGCTTTCAGGGCGCCATTCACAAAAGCCTGCCTGGAATGAGCCCTGTGCACAAGTTCAATCCTCTCTCCTTCGCCAGCAAAAATCACAAAATGCTCTCCCACGATATCTCCAGCTCTGACAGCATGAAAACCTATCTCCTCTCTGCTTCTCTCTCCTGTTTTTCCCTGTCTCCCAAATACTGCAACTTTATCAATATCCCTGCCCAGCCTTTCTGCTATAAGTTCTCCAGCCTTAAGAGCTGTACCCGAGGGTGCATCCTTCTTGTACCTGTGGTGAATATCTATAATCTCAATATCATACCCATCTCCAAGAGTCTCTGCTATCTCAGCTGCAATTTTAAAGAATACATTAACTCCCGTAGCCATGTTTGGGGATAACACAAGAGCAATGTTAGATACCTCAACCATGCTTTCAATCCTCTTCAACTGCTCACCTGTAAAACCGGTGGTACCAATAACAATGGCGGTGTCAGTAGCAGCACATGCCTCAAGTGCCCTGAGACTCGCTTCTGGAGCAGTAAAGTCTATAAGCACGTCAACTCTGTTATCTCTGAGCACTTTTTCCATATCTTCAGAGGAGGCAATGACAAGATTAATTTTTCCGACACCAAGAGCTTCTCCAATATCCCTGCCCATCTCTTCCTTACCGGGAGCATCAAAGGCAGCAACCACATCAAAATCTTCATTATTAAAAGCAGTCTTCAATATACCTGAGCCCATCCTGCCCAGGGCACCAGAAACAGCCAGTCTGACCATATTATCACAGCAGTTCAAAATTTCTCAGTAATTCTTTAATCTTCTCCCTTTTTTCCTGTGTGGTTTCACACATAGGTAACCGAAAACCACCTGCAGGAATATTCAGGAGATTCATAGCTTCTTTCACAGGCACAGGATTTGTGTCTATGAAAAGCATATTGAAAAACTCTTTAAGAGCACTGTGCTCTTTTTCCATGACTTCAAAGTTGTTTTTTAAGCCTGAATCGACAAACTTCTGCATTCTCTCGGGAATAACATTTGAAGCCACACTGATAACACCTTTTGCACCGTATCCCCTCATCATCTCGAGAGTATCTGAATCATTACCTGAGAGAATAATAAAATCCTTGCCACAGGCATCTCCAATATCCTTCCAGACTTCAGGTCTGCCTGTCGCATCCTTGACTCCGATAATATTAGAGTACTCGTCATTCAGCCTTGACATAGTACCGGGGTAAATTTCAAGGGCACTTCTTCCAGGGATATTGTATAATATTATGGGAATATCAACAGCTTCGGCTACTGCAGAAAAATGTTTGAATAACCCTTCCTGAGAAGGCTTATTGTAATATGGACATACCTGGAGACTTGCATGAGCTCCAGCATCTTCTGCATGTTTTGTCATTTCAACTGCCTCCCATGTAGAATTTGAGCCAGTTCCAGCAATGACTTTACCCTTAGCCTTCTCAACCGTAATTTCAATAACTCTAATATGCTCCCTATTATCCAGCACAGGGCTCTCACCCGTTGTGCCACAGGGTACAATTCCAGCAACTCTTCCAGAATTTTGAAGCTCAACTAATCTCGAATAAGCCTCAAAATCCACCTCTGGCTTAACACCCGAGCTCTTAAAGGGAGTAATAATTGCAGTAAAGCATCCTTCAAACATACTACCTTACCACAGCATTTCTCTTAACGAGCCTTGTTACATAGCCAGCTACTCTATTCTTGACAAGAGTACCTTCAACATCGAGAACCTTCTCAATAAATTCTCTATTCTTCCTGAAATCATCTGTGAGATACGGTGAATATTTCTTCACAATGGTCGCTGATGTTCGCTTTATATCCTTATGTCTTATCCGTCCTATATTATCACCTCCTGAATCGTCTTTAAGCTGTATGAGGTTAACTTTAAAAATCATAACATCTGATTATATTTAAATTTTCTTGTGGAGGCATAATATGAAAAACATGTTAACAACTGGTTTGGTTATAATTGGTTTTGTAATAGCAATATCCCTTATCGGGGCTTATTTTATCTCCTATAATTCTGCCTCTATTGGAAATGGTAATAAAATTGCAGTTATAAACCTTGATGGCCCTATACAGATGTCTCCCGAGGGCAGCAGTTTTATTTCAGGTGAAGGAACAACTTCAGGAGAGTTCATAAGTCAAATTAATCGTGCCGTTGAAGACAACTCTGTCAAGGCAATAGTTATAGACGTCAACTCTCCAGGCGGCAGCGTTGTTGCAAGTGAAGAGATGAGTTCTGCTGTAAAAAAGGCCAAAAATAAGAAGCCGGTGGTGGCATGGCTGGGGGAAATTGCAGCTTCTGGAGGTTACTTTGTTGCGAGTGCCTCCAACTATATTGTTGCGGACCCCGCAACAATTACTGGCAGCATCGGAGTTATATCAATTTTCCCGGAGTATTCAAAACTCTTCAAGAAAATCGGATTGAACATGACAGTTATCAAGGCAGGAAAATATAAGGATTTCAGTACAGGTTTCAGACCTTTTACCGGAGAAGAGAGGGCTATGATGCAGAGGATTGTCAATGAGACATACAACCTCTTTATCAAGGATGTTTCACAGAACAGAAACCTCAGCGAGAGTTATGTCAGAAGTATAGCTGGTGGAAGAGTTTATTCAGGAACAGATGCTGTGAAACTCAGGCTTGCAGATAAAACAGGTAGCTTTGAATATGCTGTTAAGAAGGCTGCAGAGCTTGGAGGTATAAAGGGTAAACCCCAGATTGTAACCTACAGAAAGAAGCCGGGTTTACTCAGGGATATTCTGGGTAGTTCCTTTGAAAACTTCGGCTATGGCTTTGCAAAGGGTATGATTGGAACAGGTATTTTTATGACAGAAGGAAAATTGAAGTTCTGATATGTTAATCTATGTTCTTCCTAAGAAAGAAGCCATTGAGAAGATTAAAGGTTATTTTTCCACTGACAGAGATTTTCTTGAGGAGCTCTTCCTTGCTATAACAAGAGATGTGGTAATGGATATTCCAGAAGATAACATTAAAGAGCTCAAAGACAATATTGAAATCTGGGTTCAGGGTTATGCCATTCCTCTGGAGGTTCTCGAAGAAGTCAGAAGGATTAAAGCAGGCAAGACTTCCACCTTAGAGTTTAAGGAGGATTTTGAGGCGGTACTTACAGAGGATGACCTTAAAGCTGAGCCTGATGTAAACTATGAATATTCGGAGCATTTCGCTGGCCTTGTGGAAGGTAAAACTGTTCTGGACATAGCTTCAGGTTTCGGCTGGATTCCGGTTTTTCTCAGTAGAAATAAAAAGGTTTTTGCTCTCGACTATTCCTATAATAACAGAATAATCTACGATAAAGACAGGACTTATATAGAGGACACAACAATTGAACTTTTCCCAGGCCACCCTGAGGAAAGAGTTTTTCTCCAGTATGAAAAGCTCGAAACTTATGCAGATTTTGCTGAACTTTTCTGGAGAGCACAGGGTGCAGAGGTTAATAACATCACAGTACTGCAGGGAAATGCAAGGAACCTTAAAGAAGCTTTAAGTGTTAGAGGTAATATGAGGGTTTCTCTGAAAGAAGAAAACATAGAGGTGGTTACCTGTTTCTTCGGGCTTAATCACATAGCAAAAAACTGGGAAAAAGTTATCAGGGAAGTTTATTCTCTTCTGAAGGAAGGGGGTAAAGCCTACTTTGCCATTTACTCTGAGTTTCTTGAGAAGTTTCCTCTGAAAGGCTTCTATGACTGGACTGAAGCTCTTGAAATAGAGATTATTCCTCTGAAGAGATTTCTTGAGGAGGTGGAGAGAGCAGGGTTCAAATATAGCATTGTTGAACATTCCAGAACTGATTTATACACTATTGTGATACTGGAAAAGTAGCTAATCCATCTTATATAACATCAAACCTGTCAAAAGTTTGGGAAAGAAATAGGTTGCCTTGCCAGGCATCTTCTCACCTGCGAAGGCCACATCTCTTATCTCTTCAAGAGCCAACGGCTTCAGGAAAAAGGCAGCCCTGGCTTTTCCTGTATTAACTGCCTCAAATGCCTTATCTATACCAATTTCGTAGCTCACAAGTTTTTCAGCCTCTCTCTTATCTATTCCAAGGATTTTTTTTATAATAAGGGAGTGGAGTACAACAACATTCAGATTCTTCCATACTTCCGGCTTATCTTCAATGAGTTCATCCATAATACTGAAGTCCCTGAGTTTTAAGAGGTATGCTCTATCTCCTGAGAAAAAGCCGATAACCCTGCTCTTGGAAGAGTCTATCTTCCTGATTAAATCCTCTCTATTAATAACCTCTTCAATTTCAAAGTAATCAGAAGCTCTTTCAATAAAATCTCCTCTCACCATGCTTTTGAGAAGCCTGTGGGCCGGAATTATTGTAATTCCATCCTGTTTCATATTCGCAAAGAAAGTCAGAACATAGTCGTAAGGTGCCTCTCCCCCATCACCTTCCCTCTTTCTCTCCATTCTGTATGCTAAGGCTGTTTCATAGCGGTGATGTCCATCAGCAATGAATATTTTTTTATCTATCATCACATCTGAAATCTTCATCAAAGCTTCCTCAGAGCAAAGCCTCCAGAAAGTATGTTTTATTCTTACTCCGCTGAAGTCCTCATAAAACTCATAAAGTGGCCTGCCATCTCCCTTCTCAGCCAGCCTTTCAATTCTTCTCTCATTATCCTGATATACAGTATATATTGGACTTATGTTGCTTCTCGTATACCTCATAAGCTCCAGTCTATCTTTTTTGGGCTGACTCAAAGTTTCCTCATGGGGAAAAACATTCTCACCAAAATCCTCAAGTTTCAGAAGACCGATAAACCCTGAGAGTTTCTTTCTCCTCCCCCTAAATGTATACTCCTGAGTGTAGTAGTAAAAGCATGAAATACTTTCCGGTATAAAAATACCCTCTTCAATCCATTTTTCAAGAAGCTTCGTTGCACGGGTGTATTTATTATCTATTTCACTATCCCCTGGCTCCTCCTCTCCATAGTCTATTCTCACAATATTGTATCCACTGGTACTATAGAGCTTCTTCCTTTCCTCCTCACTTATTATATCATAGGGAGGTGCCATAACCTTTTCTATATCAACCCTGCTGAGGTTATACCTGAGAGCTTTAAAAGACTTAACCTTAACCATACAAAGCACCTTCATGCTAACAAGCTTCAGTTAAATAACTATCCTTGAGAGAAATATTCATAAGCAATTTTTCAATAAAAATGTTGTGCTTACATTTCTGTGCAAGTGCAGCGAAAAATATTGGAGATTTTTTCAAGGAGGTTGCCGGAATGCTTGCCAACGAAAGATTTAAGTATGCGCGATAGGCCATCTCGGATTAGACTGCTGTATTGGGTTTTATTTTGTTTCATGATTAAAATAAGCTCAACTGGCAGTTATTTATAACCTGTCCTCGGTTAATCATTTATGCAAAAGGTCCGAAATGCCAGAGGTTGTGCGATATGGGATTTATATTTCAGGAGGTAGATGAGGATGGATTTCTTAAAGATATGTTAAATTACCTTGAGGAAGGCTTAATAATTATTGATTTAGACTACAATGTCATAGAAGCCAATCCTGCAGCCCTTGAACTATTTGGATATAAAAAGGAAGAACTCATTGGCAGGAAATGCTATGAAAGCTGTCATGGAGAGAAGGAACCCTGCAAAATTATATGTCCTGTTGAGAAAGTGCCTGAAATAGGAGAGATTAAAAGAGCAATCCATGAACATATAAGAAACTCAGGAGATAAGTGGATATCTAAAATTTCAGCAGCTCCTGTCAGGAATAAACAGGGAGATATTGTTGCTGTTGTGGAGATAAACACAGATATTACCAATAGTGGTGTGGCTGATAAGAAAATAGAGCATCTCAAAAGTGTACTTCAAGCAATAACAGAAGTCAATACTGTAATAACCAGAGAGGAAAATGTTACTGAACTTCTTAAAGAGGTCTGCGACATACTGTATAGGGTAAGGGGCTACAGACTGGTGTGGATAGATTCAATAAAAGAGGATACAGAGGGGGTTGTACCAGTAGCAAAAGCTGGTTTCGAATATAAGCCTTATTCCTCATACCCCATGAAAGATGCATGTAATATTGCAGTGAAAACAAAAAAGCCTCAGATACTGAAAAGTAAATATGAGGAGACAGGTAACAGATTATCCTCTGCCGTCATACCTGTAATCTATGAGGATAGAGTATTATATACTATCAATGTTTGCTCTGACAGAGCAGAAGTTTTTACAGAAAACGAAATTAATCTTCTTATGCAAATAGGCAGAGATATTGCCTTTGCCCTTAAAGTAATGAAAGAGAAGGAAGAAACAAAATACATATTACCCCAGCGGATTGTTGTTGCAAAAATCGGAGAACTCTTCGTTAATGGAGCAGAGATTGAAACTCTCATGCAGACTGCTGTGGAGCTCGTTGCAGAAGTTATGGATGTTGAGTTCTCAAAAATTCTGTGGCTTGAAGGGAATAAACTCCGTCTAATTGCAGGCACTGGCTGGCCTCCTGATACGGTAGGAAAGGCTGAGGTGGGCGTAGGACTTGAGTCCCAGGCAGGCTATACTCTTCAGATGAAAAAAGCTGTTGTTGTGGAAAATTTTGATGAGGAGAAGAGATTCAGAGCACCCAGACTTCTTTCAGATAATTTTATAGTATCTGGCATAAGTTTGCCCATGAAATATGGGGATAAGGTTTACGGTGTTATTGGGGTGCATTCTAAGCAGAAAAGAAAATATTCTCAGGCAGATGTGGATTTTCTCAGTTCAATTGCAAGCTTGTTAACTGCCGCAGCAGAGCACAGACGCAGTGAAGAAGCAGTTAGAAGGTCACAGAAGAAGCTCAGAGAATTTTTCCAGGAGCTTGGAAGTATAATGCATACAGTTCCTGCAGCTGTGCTTACAACAGATGGCAGTGGTCTGATAAATTTCATAAACAGACGTACTCTTAAATATCTGGGGAAAGGCGAGAATGATATTATAAGGAGCTATATATGGGAGCACTTCAAAGAAGATATAGTGAAAAATATTGTCATAGATATTCTAAGAGGCAACGTGGAAAATGAACCAGTGAATCTTGATGCAACACTGAAATCTGGAAAAAATGTTGAACTCGCAATTTCTTCACTGCGTAATCATTCTGGTGAGATTGATGGTATTGTTGCTTCTGCTCTCGATATTACTCCAGTTAAAGAAGCTCACAGGGAACTTGAAAAAGCATATGAGCAGCTAAGAAGTGTGGATATTTTAAAAAACAATATTATTGCCAATGTCAGACATGAAATTCTCACCCCTGTTACTGTAATGAAAGGTACTCTGGAGTTACTAGAGGGGGAAGTGAAGGATGAGGGTAACATAAAGATGATAAAAATTTCAAAAAAATATCTACAGAAACTCAGTGAAATTGTTGACAATCTTGTTGCTGTGAGTAGTTTTTATAGAGGAAAAGTCAATATTAACTTTAAAGATATAGACCTCATGACTCTGGTCGAAAATACAGTCTCCAGGAAAAAAACTTTAGCCAGAGAAAAGAAAGTTAAAATAATATTGCATCTGGGGAATAATCTTCCGATTATTGTGGGGGATGAAGACAATTTAAGCAGAGCACTATTAAATATACTTGATAATGCCATAAAATTCAATCGTGAAGGTGGAAAAGTGGAAATAAGTGTAAAAAGTCTTAGAAATAAAGTCGTAATTAGAATAAAGGATACAGGGGTAGGGATGCCAAAAGAAAGGCTTGACGAAATCTTCAAGCCATTAACTCAGCTTGATGCCAGTACAAAGAGGAGGTACAGTGGTACAGGTATGGGGCTGGCTGTTGCCAAGAAAATAATAGAGCTTCATTCTGGAAAGCTTTTTGTAGAAAGTAAACTTGATAAAGGCACAACTTTCTGGTTTGACCTTCCAGTGAAATGAAGTAATAGCCTGTTATATTGCCTATTTCCATTTACTTACGATGTTAATTATAATCTCAATCTTGGCTTCCGGCTGGTGATTATATGTGGGAAATTTTAGAGACTCTTGAAAATAAAATTGTTATCAGGCTCGTTCCCGGAGGAAAGGAAGAACTTTTTGAAAGGCTAAGAAAACTCGGTGAGAAGCTTTCTCATATCAGCGATAAAATCGAATTTACAATTGGAGATGAAAAGTTAGAGATAAAACCGGCTATGGTGCTCATTGGCAGAAATAAGAGAATAATTTACTCCTTCTATCCTGAGGGTAAGGAAAGAGGACCCTTTCTGAAAAATCTTATAAGAGTATCTTCTGAAAGTCTTGAGGTAAGTGAAAAATTTGCTGAAAGAATAAAGGCTATAGATAAAGATATAAATATTAAAATATTCGCGACCGAGTTCTGTCCGGTGTGCCCCGGGGTGATTGACAGGACAGGAAGACTCGTATCAGAGCATATTTCACTTCATGTCATAGACATTCTGAGTTTCATGGAATTTGAGGAGAGGTATGAGATAACCGCGACGCCAACATTAATTATAAATGATGAGGCAAAGCTCGAGGGTAAGCTGAGTCTAAAGGAAATTCTTGAGTGGATAGAGAAGGTGGCAAGAGGGGATAAAAAGGAGCTTATTGCCAATATGTTAGAGAAGGGAATGCTGGAGAATGTTATTGAGATTGCCGAAAGGGAAGGACTTGAAGAGACCCTTGCCGAACTTGTATTCGATTCCAGTATGAGGGTTAGAATAGGCGCTGTGGCAGCTCTGGAAGATCTGCACTTAATTGATCTGGAGAAAGTCAAAAAGGCTATACCTGTACTTCTGGAAAAACTTAAAACAGACAAGGAGAATATAAGGGGTGACGTAATATATGCTCTCGAGAAAATTGCAGATAGCGATGTGATAGAGGAGCTTGAAGAGGAACTCGAAAATTCTGAGGGCAACATTAAAGATGCCCTTGAGGATGCCTTATCTTCAATAAAAAAGAGGAATAACGATGACCCAAGAAAAGATTAAAGAAGAAGCTGAAAAAGTCCTGGAGGAACTCTCACTTACTCTGGGTGAAGTCGAACTTGAAGAAACATATTATGTTCTTAAAGATGTAAATGTACTTAGAGACGACAGCACACCCGAAAATAAAAAGGAATTCAGAAAACTTGCCCTTAAGAATGCACCAAAAATTGATGAAGATAGCTATTTTATTGCAGAGGTGGGAACTTGGGCACTTTAGATGAGAAGCTTCACAATCTGAGAGCAGGCGAAATAAGTGCAGAGCAGAATATTCAGAATTTCCTTGATAAAATTGAAAATGAAAAATATAATGCCATTCTGGATGTGAATTCAGAAGCTATTGAAGAGGCGAAAAATGTTGACAGAAAGATAAAGCAGGGAAGAGCCGGGAAGCTCTCTGGTTTAGCTATTGCAGTCAAATCCAACATAAATGTTAAAGGGCTTAAGGCAAGCTGCGCTTCAAAAACTCTTGAAAATTATTCTGCCACTTACGACGCAACTGTTATTGAGCGTATCAGGAGGGAAGATGGAATAGTTATAGGCATGACAAATATGGACGAATTTGCCTGTGGAAGCTCCGGTGAAACGAGCTACTTTGGCCCGATTTTAAATCCTGCAGCCATAGGAAGGATCCCTGGCGGCTCATCCTCCGGTTCAGCAGCATCTATAGCCGGAGGTCTCTCAGACCTGGCAATTGGAAGTGACACAGGAGGGAGTATAAGAAACCCGGCATCTCACTGTGGTATTATAGGAATAAAGCCCACATACGGTCTTGTGCCAAGGCAGGGATTGATAGACCTTGCAATGAGTTTTGACCAGATAGGAACCTTAGGCAGAGATGTTTATTCAACTGCGCTTTTGCTTGAGGTTATAGCTGGCTACAGCAAAAGAGAGGCAGTTTCCAGAAAGGTTGAAAATTTAGATTACACTTCAAAGCTCACCCCGGACCTTGAGGGTTATAAAATTGGCTATGTAACTGAGTTTGGAGAGCTTACTGACAGAAGAATAAATTCAGAAATTAAAAAGAGTCT
>BDTY01000018.1 GCA_002897955.1 archaeon BMS3Bbin15 | reverse complement strand
AATATCCTCTGATCATCCGTTGCCACAAGAACATAATTTACAAGCTTCGCATCCGATGCATGTTCATATACATGCTGTATTAAAATCTTTCCATTTAATGTAGAGAGGGGTTTTCCGGGGAAGCGTGTAGAGTCGAATCTGGCTGGAATTATGGCAACTGCGTTATGCACGTATTACTTTACAATATTTGTCTCCTAAGTTCAAGAGCAATTGAAAGTTGTCAATTAAGCATTAAAAGTAGACACCTGAAAAAGCTGTAATCTAGAACTCAAAAACAGAGGCTTCTTTATATTAGGGCATGGTAGATATTTCTGCGGCATCTTCCAGGATATCTTTAACATTTTACCCTAATTCATATTCACTGGTTTTTGTTTTATTTTCACAAGAAAATCCCTGACAGCAAGACGTTAGTATCTACAAAGACCCTGCATCTCATTTGCGAATCCTTTCAAGACCCTTCAGCATTTCGGCTTCTGTTACTCCCTCCTTTTTCATCAGCCATTTCAGGAATGATCTACTTTTACGGGCATACGACTTTTTGAGCGATAAAACAACAGCCTCTGAAGTATCAGAAAATATTCCGAGCTTTATCTCCTCCTTAATATTCCTATAAATGTCATCAGGAATCTGAGCTACGATTTTAGGCTTTTTATACCTCCTTAATATCCAAGTAATTTACAGAAACTCTGCGGCTTTTCATAATTCAGACAGGCCTTTGTGATCTTTCAGTGTTTAAAGTGGCTTACCTACTCATCGGGGAACCCTTTTATAATCTTACTGCCCTTGAAATCTATATATTTAGCAATTTCCTCTAATACTTCCTTTATATAGGATTTGGTAGATATTTCTGCGGCATCTTCCAGAATATCTTTAACCTTTTGCCCTAATTTATATTCACTCCCCTCTGATAGAAAGTTACCGACTGTTCGCCATCGAAGAAGGTATAGAAAAAGATGGGCAGAATTCTTAAATATTTGTTCAATGTTTTCTTTGTTCAGTTGATTGCGCATTCTATTATATGCAAATTGTGCTAAGAACAGGGCTTCCTTGCGTGTAAGACACAGCGGCGTATCTTCTCGATGCTGTAATATTTTACTCATAGAGTTAGTCCATACATTAGTACCTGCTTCAGATTCCTCGATTCTCTCAATTGCAACTTCAAAGAACAAGGATATATCATTGTGTCTCGTAAAGGACCTGCCTGCGCCGTATACAACATCTCTCTGTGTTTTAGTTCTGTCTCTTTTAAGTTCATTTTTTAGATGCTCTATAACATGGTCAGGTGCTGCTGCAAAAAGCCATGCCGCTGCCTGTCTGAGATAACTCAATTTATTGTCAACAAATAGACTGCGACCCTGATTCAGAAGTATATTCAGATCACTGTCCATCTTCTGAAGAACTTTTCGACCTAATGTGTTATCTATTCCATCAGGAAATAACCCATTTTCATCCACTACTCTATACGAGTACCATTTAGTACCTATAAACACTTGCGTAGGCTTGTTGACCTTATCACGCAATTCTCCTATTACTCTTTCATAGGTAGATGAATTTACCTGAGTATTAAGGTAAAATTGAAAAATATTCTTCAGCTTCTTATATACTTCCGGATGAGATTCAATACTGAAAGTTTCAGGATAGCCAATACCTGCTTTTTCTTCAGACAATGGCGCTGGCTCCATCTGAGACCAATCAAGGTAAAGATGCTCTGCACCAAACGCCTTGGATTTATGGGGGACTATTTCAACTGAAGCAAATCCTTGAGCAGGTTTCATGGTCACATTCATATCAAGAGCAATTTCCTCAGATGCTTCAATTGGCAGAGAAAAAGGGAGTTTTCTGAATTCATCAGCATCTTCCCGCCTGAGGTAGAATTCAAGCTCCTTTTGACCTGGAGTAACAGCAAATCTTTTTTCTAATACATTTTTGTAATCTGTTCCACCCTCTACCTCTTCGGCCTTAACAAGCGGGCTCCATACATGCTGATAATTTACCCAAGCCCTGATATCAAGCTTCGGTAATGTATCAAGATAAGTAGGGAGACCATTCTCTATCCTTTGCTGATAAATCAAACATCCTTTTGCAATTAGTTCGTTATCTGATTGCTTAGGTGAATATATATATGTTGAAACAGGACGATCCCATTCGTCATAGTTAAGCCCCGCTTCTTTTAATGTTGATATTGCAACATCTCTTAAAGTCTTATTTTCTCCACAAGGCAAGTGTCCCATATTTCCAGTAATCACAGCGCCTACTATTTCCTTTTCCTTATTACACTCACTTATAACATCTTTGATTCGCTTTGTAACAAAATCAACAACATTCCCGCTATCAGCCAGAAAATTAGAGCTCTTTAAATTGCTGCAATCTGAAACCACTTTCTCCAGCCATTCAGACTTTGTATGTGCGCTTAAAAGTGACTTTTCGATATTACTGTTTGGAGTCCATGCTTCCCATGTTTCATTTACGTTAATGACTGCATGCTCAACACGCGTATAATCTCCTTTTATAACACTCTCCCACAGATCAGGGAAAACTGAAAAAACATGCCATACTGCCTGGGGATCTGCCTCCCCGCCGTACAAACTATATATCAAATTTTCAGCGGCAGAGGCTACTAATGATACTCCTGACATAATTTTGTTGTCTTTTGGTCGAGACCTTATCGGAACAACATATTCTTTATCATCAAGCGTCTTCTTTTTCAATCTCATGGAATTGAACTCGAAAATATCAGCTCCGAGATGAATTACTATTAAAGTGTCATCTTCTTCAATTTGTGTCTTTTCAGCATTTGACAGGCCGTCACACCAAGCTAAAGCAGCCGCAACAGGCCGCCAAAGAAGAGTAACATCATAACCCTTTCGTTTAATAGCGCTAATTAAAGCTGACTGGCCGTATTCATGCAGATCATTTGGGATAGCCAGCACAAAATGCTTAAGTGAATCAGGAAGCTGCTGAGTAATATGTTCAGCAATTGGCTTGGCCAATGGTATCTGAACATTTTTACTGACTTTCCAAGATGCTCTCTGGTCACCTGCTAATATCAGCAACTTCCAGGCTAAGCTTATAGGCAGCCTTCTTATTCCATTGCCAGGATCAAAGCGGGATTCTGGTGGCCAGGAATAGCCTCGACAGATTCGAGATTTTTGAGCATCAATCCCTGTCTTGTAATATCCCGTAGTTTTTTCGGGCATTATCACACATGCTGCAGTTTGAGGCTTACTAATATTTTCTTGCTCGGATGCTTCTACAGATGGTATAACTATCCTGTCAGTGCATCCATCTATTGCGCACCCCCAGGAATTCAATTATTGCTCCTTTTAAAAAGATCGAGAACATATGTAATGTATATCTGTATGTCTTCGAGAGCAATTGCCCATTTTCCAGGTTTAGATGGCAATAATATGGTCTGAACCTTTGTCTTACTTGTTTCACTCATAATTGAATCAGGTTCTTCTATATCGCCTAAGCTGCTCAACAGTATACAGCCAGCTACATGAGGGACTTCATCAAATTCCAGACTTAAACCTGTATAACTATTTTGAAGGCCTTCAGATGCCATTTCAGCAAGTTCCTTTATTGATGCTAAATGCTCTGCCCCCGCTCCATGCACTGTCCAAAAAACCACCAGGATTTTTTTCTTGTTGACGATGTTTGTTATAAGAGCATAAAACTGACCACCCAGAGCACCAGTGTTACAACAAATACCATGTTCATCAGCCTGAAATGCATCTATAAACTCAATAATATAGTTAATGTTGTCATAGGTTAAATAAAATGGTCCGGGCAAAGAATCAGAATACAACCAGGAACCACAATTTTGCTCGCTTCTGAATCGTGCATCTGAATCACCGAGCAGACGTATATGTAAGCCGGTATCTGACTTATGCGTAAATGCAACAGAAACTAACATCCGTGCAATATCCGACCAGAGCCGTGACTGCCATGTCCAGGCATCATCAAGTTCTTGTTCCTGCTTGAGCAGTTTCTGGTACCAACCCCATATTTTCTTATATCTGAAGTCATTCTGCAAAACATAGTTTGGCTTTGGCATTGTACTAATTTGCTGTACGTCTGCAATGGGGGAATCCCTGAGAACTCTTCTGCAAATTTCCTTAAAGCCATCTACAAGTTTATATCTGTCGCTATTACTAAAATCCTTTTGTTCATCCATGTATTCCATGGCAGCATACTGACAGCGTACCAGGAAATCTTTAAGCACTCTATTCTCAAGGGTATCAAAAGTGTCTTCTCGTACCACCGCAAGAAGCTCCTGCTTGACACCTGCCTTTTGAACAATAGAACGACCTGGTTGTCGAACCAGCCATCGTAAACATGCAGAGTCAACTTCCTGTATCCTGTCCATTCTATGCATTTTTCGTGTTCTCAACAAAATCCGTCGTGGTTGCCGAGCAATGTCAGCTATTTCTCTCCTCATCTGTTGGGCAATCCTTACAATTAAAGACATTCTTGGTTCTTTTGAAGACATATCTTTAAACATAATGTCTTCGATATCTTTCCAAGGCCTGGTAAAACGCCTTTCGCGTCCATCATGCTCACCTGAAAAATAAATAATTTCATTAAATTTGTCTATCCAGGATAGAATCAGATTCTTCAATTTAACTGGCTGCTCATTTTCGAGATGTTTGTCTTTTTTCTTTGCAGATTCAGGAATAACTCCATTACAACGGAAGGAACAGTGCTCATAGCCACTATCTCCTCTAAAGATAAGTTCTACCTCTGGCGATGAAGTACGGGATAAAAATCCATGTGGTACTTCATAAAGCTGGTCTGTTTTGTTCGTCAGCACTGGACCCACTTCGGGTAAATGGACCATTTTCTTAGCAAGTAGAGGGTGTGATTTCTTTGGAACACATACAATCGGAGACCCGAAAAATTCAAGTATGTTTTCTGATGGGTTTTCGCTGAGCATAACTTTTTGATTAGGATCAGCGTGAGCCCAAGGGAATAATAAGAGTGTTGCCAAGATTGGTTTCATAACTCTTGATTGCGTGTTACGCCTGCCCATGTGAACAGGGTATGATCAGGATTCGCAGCTTTTCTGAATGCAGTAGACAAAGCTTCATCACCGACTTCTTCTATCACTTCGTCAATTTTCTCAAGGCAGCTTGATTTGGCAGATATCTCCAAGCCACGCAATTTGGGCAATACACGCTGCTCAAGCTGGTCTGCAAATGCAAGGCGATAATTGTTTTGTGCATTGACAGCCGGGTAGTTAGCTATATAACTAAAAATTGCCTGATTGATTCTGTAACCAAAGGGTCTCCCTATCTCATCCAGAGCCAAATTAATTGTAGATATCCATTTTTCCGCATCAGTCCTGGCTTGCTGATTAAGGTGACTATAATCCTTCTGCCAATCTTTCCAATTAGTGAATGTCAAGAATTTATCAGATTGGTCAGGATTAGCAGGCATATCCGATGTCATCTTTTCAGGCCTGCCGAACCTGAGAACATTTGCACGGTCAATAACTTTGTCAGAAAGAGTCTGCGTAGACTCATCTTCATTCATTGTTCCGACAAATAGAACGTTTTTGTGCACATATAGCTTAGGGATATCCACCCCTTTTACCACAGACCCTGTATCCAACGAGATTTCTGCTTTAATTCTTTCATTTATATCATCAGGATTCACTGTTCTTCGTATTTCAAGCTTTGACAGAAATTCACTAAAGTAGTACTCAACACGCGCCAGGTTCATTTCATCGAGTAACACAAGAAGCATTCTGTCATGGTACTTTGACTTCTCAGGATTATTCCATTTATCCATTTGTATAAGAGATCTCGAAAGTTCTGTTGCCTTATATTTCTTTTCCATATAGTTGTAAAATCCAAACATATCCTGAGGACTGTCCCATCTCGGCTGAACTGCCATTAAATGAAAATGGATTCCCATAGCCTCGGCATAACGTCTCGGCAGTTCGCTCTTACCTGTGCCTGATATTCCGGCCATAACAACAAGGGGGCTTATATCAGATATTTTCAATGAAGTGTGGAATGCCTTAATAACTCTTGGTGAAAAGGAAAGTTTGCATTTTCCCAGATAACTATCTAAATCTGCAAGCGCTGTATCTTCATCATAATTACTGTGAGCCGTTATCATGCCAGTTTTAGTAAACGTATCAGGCATCACGTACAATGCCTCGTATGGATCAACCAGTGTAGCTTCAGGAGATAATTCTTTTGACTTTTCTTTAAGATGAGCATTTCTGGCCTCAAGACTTCTTGTTTTATTTTCAGCCTCGTATAACTTATCTCTAACTAATTGGTATTCTTTTTGAGCTTCGTCATACTCTGATACGTTTTCGGATAAATCTTTTTTAATCGTATCAATTTGCTCTGCCATTTCATGTTTTGACTGTTCCTGTGTACTCAGCAACTCTTTAAGGACTGATATGTTTGTTTCTTTATTATTTATTTCATCGGAGAGAGAATCTTTTCTCAGCTGTAAATCAGTTACGATTCTATTGATGTCAGATAGTTCATTGCGTTTTTCTTTAAGCTCAGAATTTACATCTTCCATTTCAGATCTCCTCTTCTGAACCAGTTGCTCCATAACAGCAGCTTTTTTCTCTGCATCATTTGTAGCCTTCTCAAATTCCGACTTTTCATTTTCAATTCTATCCCGATCCTGAGATAATGCAGCAACTGCATTTTGAAGATCAGATGTCTCCCTTCTTGCCTCCGTAACTTTCTGTTCATCCTGAACAAGCTGCATCTGAGTATTAACAAGTTCTTGTCTTAGCATTTCCTGCAGTTTGCGCTCCGCATCTATTTTTTGAAGTTCCTCATTGTTGTCCCTACGCCATTGACGGGCCTGACTTATATCCGCTTCAAGTTGTTCCCTCTTAGCAGCCAGTTCTGCAACAGATGAAGCATCCTCTATCACCGCAGCAGTACGCTTTTGATACCAGAGATACATACCCAATGCTAAAAGAATAATAATGAGACTAAAGCCTGTAGCTATCCCCCATAATACTGTTGGCATCCAAAGCACTTCATTCATAGTATTTCTCTCTCTCAGTTCTCATTGTTTACAGGATCTTTTATTTTACTTATTCGTTTTTTCGCAGAATCTAACTCTTGCCGCAAAGCGTCAAAGTCCCCTATAGATTTATCAGCTAAACTCTGGAGCCTATTTGTTAATTTCTTCAATTGAGTTTCAATTTTACCTGCAGTCTTTGCAGCTTCCATTATATCGTCACTGTGTTTACTAAGTTCCCTATCGTATTTTGATGGCTTAATCTCTGAAATTTTATCGTTGAAATCTGTGGCATTCCGTTTTATTTTTTCCACTATATCAGAAAGCTTACCTGAACTTTTCTGTATATTCTCTATGTCACGATTCACTGATTTAATCGCAGTAGCAGTATCATTTTTTAAACGACTTACAACATCATGAAGGTCTGTTTTGATACTGTCAAATGACTCTATAGTGCGTCTTGCTGTACTGCCAGCTTGTTGAATATCACCGGTAATTGTTTCAAGGAGCTGTGCAGATTCCTTGATATTGTCCGTGCTTTTGTTTGCGTCGTTTGAAGCTCGTTTAAATTCGGCCGCATTTTCATTCAGTAGCTTTGTTGCTTTGCTAATTGATGTGCCTGCTTCGTATACCTTGTCAGATGCGTCTAATGATTCTTTATAAGCTTTATTGCTGTTTGCGATACTTTTATCAAGTGATGAATGAATATCTTCAGTTTTTGTTAGCATACTCTTAAGATTATCTGATACTGATTTTACCTGTTTCAGCGACGTTTCAATGTTGTCTGGAGCCTCTTTCAGCTTCCTAACAACATCGTCTAATCTATCCAAAGAGTCAGTCAGCTGTGATGCCGGACCCGTTAACTTTTTCATAAGATCTGTTTTACTTTGTATTTCCAGAACAAAATCCTTTGCAGCCAATTCAAGATCTTTCCTTATTTCTTTGCCTCGTTTCAGCTCTGCTTTAGTCACTTCTGCTTCAGCAATAGTCTTTTCTGCTTTTGCTTTCTCATCTAAAAGATCAAATCTATTTTTCTTAAGAATATTTATTTTTTTTGTTAAATCATCCCATTTCTCATTAAGACCAGGCAATTCAGACTGCATTTTTTCAAAATTCTCTTTATCTTGCAGAAGGCTTACCCGTTCCCCCTCAAGTCCTATCACTTTCCATGCAGAATAACTTTGTAAAATAACAACTATAACTACAAGTACGACCAATACTTTAGCCGCTGGAAAATTATCTAATGCAGATGTAATTTGTTTTTTCTTATTTATCTCATTTTCTTGATTCAATATAATACAAGCCCCTTTATTCTTGGTTATTTGCTCTTATAATTTTATTAATACAACTATCCATATCCTCTCGTAATTGGTATACCCAAAACCTTACAACTTTCCATCCAGCCCCTTGCAGCTGAATATCACGCCATACATCATCATGCTTTCTTGTGCCATCAGGATTACGGTGGTATTGATCGCCATCTACTTCAATATCAATCTTAATCCCATCTTTCTGAACAATAGCCAGATCAAGCCTCCTTCCTAAAACAGGATATTGAGGAATCGTATCAATACCTTTGTTGCGCAGAGCTTCAAATAGAATCTTTTCCCATGGAGATTCATGAGGATGCCATTTTGATTGAGTTGCGTTGCTACTATAGTTAGTGCGTTTTGAAGGGTTAGCGAGACTAACAATATGAGGAATACCGGATTTAGCTGCCCACATTTTATTGCCTACTATGTGCAATACTGCTCTGGCACGACTTACAGCTACATTCATCAGGTTTGCTGTTTCCCGAATAAAACCTCTTGATCCAGCCGGCATGTCTGGCCCGGCACACAGACTTAATATTATCACATCGCGTTCGTCTCCCTGAAATCCATGGGCAGTATCAACAATAACCTGAGCAGATCGGAGTTTTTCAATAGGAATTTCCTGGTAGATCATATCATTGATCCTGTTCGCCTGTTGTCTAAAAGGAGTCACAATTCCAAGGGTTCCCTCAAATTGATTCTTAACAAGTATATTTGCCACTATGTCCACAATTTCTTTGATTTCGGAAGGGGCAAAACAGCCGGAAGTCCCTCCACTTCTAATTTCCGAAGTAATATCCGTCCAGTGAATACCGGCTTTGGTTCCAGATGGTACCCTTAATTTATCAACATTTGTTGCGACCCTGAGCTTTCCTTCGTAAAAATTATTGTTTGAATAATCAGCAATAATATCTATACTTCTGTAAGTATCTCTAAGGAATACAGGATTGACAAAATTCGTTTGCGCAAAAAGATCATATAGAGAAGTATCCACATATGAAAATCTCTGTTGTGACAAATCCACAAGTCCATGACGCTTTCTTATCAATATATCTCTTGGCCTGCTCAGCTTTGTGGTGTGTGATAATTGATGCGGGTCCCCAACAACTCCTACTCTTTTCGCACGAAACATAATCGGAATTGCTGAAGCAATATCACACTGACTTGCCTCATCGATAATTGCTAAATCAAACAGTCCCGGCATAAGGGGTATTCTTGAACCTATTGCCAAATTTGTAACTGACCACAAAGGGTAATGTTTCATAAGCGATGGCATTAATTGCTTTAAATAATCCTGAACACTCCTGCGGCTTTCATCATCTGAAAGTGGGTGGTTCAAACTTCGTAAGGCAGATTTCAAGTTGGCCATTTGCTCTCTGTCAGCATCTCTGGGGAGTCCTGTCTTACTCGATAATTGATGAGCGAGCGCAGATGGAATAAGCGCTATTAACTTATCAGAAATTTCTTTCATCCTGCAAGTTAAATCTTCCAAAGATTGTTTTGAATTAAGCTGCTCCACAATAGGTCTTGCCTTACATCTATCACTACAGTACTGTGAAGCTTTTAATAGCATAGTAAGCTTTTCGGCAATAACTTTAAGACCTTCATATCCGAGTTCTGTATCCTTGAGTTTCCAGGATTTAAACTTATCAGAGAATATTTTGTTAATCTTTTTTGTTTTAAATCTAATGAAAAGAACATCTTGTATCCACCAATTTATTCGAGTAAAAAATAATGGGCTTGAGTCCATGCTTCTAAGGGAACTGATTTTGCCGTCTATCTGCTCAAGCAGTGATGTGGGGAAATCATTATATGAAATATCCAATTCATTACGAAATTGTTTGTCCCAATCAGCACTTAAATCAGTCATGTTTTGTTCAAGCTTCCCAAGCTCGTCTCTCATTTCCTGTACTTCTCGAACCACTATACCAAGTTCACCCCTCTCTCTAAGATGCTCAAACAACTTCTTCTTTACATCCTCCCATTGTTCTTGCGAAATATTGCTATGCTCGTCAGTGAGTAGTTGTTTCAAGGCGCTTTCACAGTCAAATTTCAGAAAGGGATCTTCTTTTGAATTTGCCCTGATAATAACGGGTTTACTCTGATCCAACTGCATTCTATAGAGAACAGCATCAAGTGCCTTATGATTACGACTTGTAAAAAGGGCCGCTTCCTCTTTTAATCTTGTATTCATTAAACTTGCAGATACTACCTGACTTTTTCCTGTGCCAGGCGGCCCGGTAATCACGCTGACATTCTCTGTAAGAAGCAAAGAGACT
>BDTY01000017.1 GCA_002897955.1 archaeon BMS3Bbin15 | reverse complement strand
CCTTTCAATCCAACAATGGTCTGATTTTAGCTGTAACTATCACTATGAATGATACGACAGAACAACCTTTCAATCCCACAATGGTCTGATTTTAGCAGAGCCTGGGGAATAACAGGAATAGCGAACTCCCTTCTTTCAATCCCACAATGGTCTGATTTTAGCTTGCTACTTTCTCTTTGAGAATAACGTATATATAGTCTTTCAATCCCACAATGGTCTGATTTTAGCGAGAGCAGAGGCATACAGGAAGCTCGAAGAAGAACACTTTCAATCCCACAATGGTCTGATTTTAGCACCTACAGCATATCCCTGACACTGCTATTGCTATTGCTTTCAATCCCACAATGGTCTGATTTTAGCTAGAAGAGATAGCCAATCAGGCTTATTCAGAGCTACTTTCAATCCCACAATGGTCTGATTTTAGCACGACGTTTCCGAGTATGGATAACTCGTCGCCATACTTTCAATCCCACAATGGTCTGATTTTAGCAAGGACATCCAACCCAACCGCTGCAGCTGCAGCAATCTTTCAATCCCACAATGGTCTGATTTTAGCAATGGAGGCTCTATTATTCATATTCACGCAAATCAACTTTCAATCCCACAATGGTCTGATTTTAGCCCAATCTGTAGGCTTATCCACGGTTGGTATAACCGCCTTTCAATCCCACAATGGTCTGATTTTAGCGTGATGGTGGATTATATGCGTTTATCTCTCCACCACCTTTCAATCCCACAATGGTCTGATTTTAGCGGATGTTAAAGCATCTGATAAGAAAGGCATAGTCTACTTTCAATCCCACAATGGTCTGATTTTAGCAGGCTCGATATTTCTATATTTTGTTCTGATTCTATATAAAATTTGCTCCTTTTCAAGGTATGTTGTCGTGGATGTCCGGTTGTGCTGGTGCTATATAAAGATCCACGACAACTAGATAATATTACTCAACTTTACCTTCGGTTCTCCTATATACTTTTTCTCCAGAAACTTCTCATCTCTCAAAATATAAATTATTATAGTGTCCAGGTCAGGCTCAATTATTTCCTTCAACTCATCTGTAACCTTCTTAAAAGCAGACTTTGTAAGCTCCCCTTCAAATACTGAATTCTGTACCCAGTCAAGATATTGCCTTAAAAATCCTCTTACCTTATTCACCCTTTCCACCCCAATATCATAAACCAGAATCACATACACTACCACCACATCCTGAAAGCCCTGTATTTATCAATACCCATGATGTGTTTCTGGAGCTTGTAGCACTCCAGCCTCATAAGCCGTTTATAGGAGACCTTACGTCCGAGAGCCCTGTGCTTTATTGTGGTGTTAAGCCGTTCCTCAAAATGCTTCAGAAAAACCCTTCGCCCTTCATCGTTGAGCAGAGTATAATTTAAATCCTTTTCAAAGTGGTCTTCTGTAATTATACCCTTGTTCAACACCTTGAATATCACCCTGTCGCCAATAAAGGGCTTGAAAATCTCACTCATATCCAGACTCAGGGAAAACCTTCTTTCGAAGGGCTCATGCAGATAGGACACCGAAGGATTTAACTGGGTATTGTATATCTCACCAAGCACATTGGAATAAATCAAAGAATTGGAAAATGATATCAGACTATTAACCATATTCTCTGGTGGTCTTCTGCTTCTCTTTCCAAATGAGAATCCTTCAGGCAGAAACCTGTCAAAGGATTGATAATATATATTCCATATATTGCCTTCAACACTCATAAGCTCGGAAAGGCTTCTGGTCCCTTCAATTTTCTCTTCCCAGTGTTCAATAGCTCCTATTTTATCATCCTGGTTATAGTAACTGAGATTTTTCTTGATATTCCAGAAGCAGCCCCGGAGTATTTCCCTGGCAATTTCCATCCGCTTCTCATGGTCTAAATAGTATTCCACCTGTTTTACAATTGTATCGCCGGAAATAAGGGATTCTCTGGGGTAAAAGGAGCCCTCATAATAACCATAATAATTAAAGAAATGTATTACAATGCCCTGCCTGGCGAGATAGGATACCACCCCAGAGGTAAGAGTTATCCTTCCATAACAGTATATGGAGTGAATTTTGTTTATGGGCAGGATATAGCGACCTTCTTTGTTTATAAAATATACTGTATTTTCCTTTCTTTTAAGGATACCATTTCTTGTAAGATAAAAGTTTATCTTCATCATTTCACCCAGCAAAATTCAAAATAGCTGCACTTTCTACAGTAGATTTTCTTTTCGGGCAGAGGAGCTCTTTTCTTGAGAACAATGGATTTGATATCTTCTAATACTTCCCTTAGAACTTCTTCTTTTTCTTTTGTTAGCTCGACTTCCTTTGTCCTTCGCAGGTTCGGATAGTTGATGAGTCCCCTTGCCCTGATACCTCTGGATTTTAGATAATAAAGATAATATAGGAGCTGGTAGATATGGGATTGCTCCATTTTTTTTGATTTTTTTATTTCATGGAGTAATATTTCATCTCCCTTCTTTATAAAGTCAATGCTTATGGGACCTATTCTTATTTCTTTTTTGTTTCTGGCATAGCTGTTCTCATGAATTACCTTTCCCATGGCTACAACATCGGATTCCTGCTCCATCTGAGTGTTGTGGGAGAAAAGCCAGAGTTTGGTTTTGCAGATAAAGTAGTAATTCACCTGAACCCCGGTTATGCCGGCTTGCACTCCATCTCTTTGAGAAAGCAGCCCCTCCATGGTTTTAGATTGTGACTCTGACTTTATGTATGTTGTGCTATAGAATGCCACCTTTTTCCACTTGCTGTGCTTATAGTGTGGTAAGGAATAACCAGGTATCAAATCTATTCGCTTAAAATTAATTCCCTTATGAGGGTTATCAATATTCCCGGGGCTTCACCACTCTGATTCCATTAATACCTTCAAAATGACTGTCATTGGTAATTATGGTGTCAATGAATTTTTCATCCATCACAGCAAGATAAACACAGTCAAAAAAGTTTATCCTGTGCCTGGAAAAGATTTCCTGAGCCATGATTATGTGCTCTTTTCCGACAGGCAGGACTTCCATGGGTAGAGCTAAAAGGAGTTCCAGCGTCTCCAAGGCGGTGTCCTTTGAATCGTACCTTTGAATAACTTCTATAACCTCAGATAGATTGAGGGGTGTGGTATATGCTTCAGCCTACCCTTTTCTATATCCCTGGCTATTTTGATGGAGCCTTCACCAAACTCCCTGTGAGCCTGGGCAGCATATATGAAGATGTTGGAATCTATAAATGCCCTCATACAATATGAGACCTCACTTCATGAGTGGCCTTAACGGCATCTTCTTTCATCTTGCTTATACCGTAGAGTTTTTCAGCAATATTGTCTATCTTTTTTGGAACTTTAATTTCAATGCCGTCTTTCCTGGGGATGAATGCAACTGTGCTGCCTGTCTTTATGCCATAAATCTTCCTGAGCTCACTTGGAATTGTGATCTGGAATTTGCTTGTAACTTTTGATTTGTATACCATTCTTACCACCATACTTAGTTGCAGGAGTAACGTGGATGGTTAATTTTGTTTGATTTTTAGGTAATGCAGGCAGGCTATTCAGAGAAATATATATCTACGGTTTAGAAAAACCGGGAATCTTGCCAAGGAATCTGATTTTATGCATACCTCTTCATTTAAACCTGCTGTGATGAAGGATTGAAATGGTACTAAAACCTTCTGATAAGACTGGCGCTCTTCACCTTTAAAAGACCAGGGGCTAAATTTGAATATCTGTTTTGTATTACAACAAAACTTTTTAATGTAATGAATTGTAATTATTTGTAAGGTGATTTGATGGGAAATGTACAGGTAAGACTGCCACAGGAGTCAATAGAAGAAATAGACCTGCTTAGAAACAAGCTTGGAAGCACCCGGTCTGAAGTTATAAGAAGGGCATTAAGCATGGGGATAAGCCATATAAAGGCGGAAATTGCCCTAAAGGAATATATCGAGAATAAGATAACTCTATGCAAGGCAGCTCAAACTTCTGGAATGTCTATATCAGAATTCGCTGAGTTTGCATCTGGAAAGGGGATTCCTTTCATCCGTTATCCAATGGAAGAGGCAGAGAAGGATTTGGATAAACTGAGGAAGATTCATGCAAGTTCTCCCTGATTCCTCAACAATTATTTCCCTTGCAAAAACAGGCTCACTTCATCTTCTGAAAAAGACTTTTGGTGAGGTCTGGATTACAGAGGAAGTGGAAAGGGAAGTAACTTTTGGGAACTTCTCTGAGGTGAAAGAAGTCAAGAGAAGCATAGGTAAGTGGATAAAGACCCTGAAAGTTAAAACAATAAATTACAGAGAATTTGACGGACTTGGCCCCGGTGAAAAAAGTATTTTGAGCTATGGAAAGGGGAAAAATGGTGTATTGCTCATTCTAGATGAGATAGAAGCAAGGGCTGTCGCAGAGAGTGGAAGGATACCCTACACAGGCACGGTTGGTCTTATTGTGTTTGCCTGTGAAACCAGAAAGGTGTCAAAGGAGGAAGCCATAGATATTGTTAAAAAGATTGCCAGGAGTGACTTCAGAATGACAGTAGAACTTTATGACTGGGCACTGGAGAGGTTGAAGTAAAGAGAATATTTCATGTCTAAAGGTTATTTATCTATATAATGGTGATACTTTTTGAGAAGGGAATGAATTCATATTATATTTGATTCTGGACTTTCCTTTCCATATTCAAACCCTATGGAGTAATTATATGGATAGGTACATATTCTGAAGGATTTCCCTTTTATATTTTCATGCTCATAAAAGTGAACTGCATTTCCATATTCCATTATTTCATTCTGAATCCACCATAGTGGAATCTTTACCTGATTTTCAACAGAAAGAGCCTTCTCACCTAATTTACTGAAGATATTTTCAGGTATTACTTCAATTTTCTGATAACTCTGCTCTCTTACCTGGATTATTTTTCCACTTTCTTCTCCAAATGCGATTTCAGATGGAGAACAACCAAAGAGAGTACATTTTTCAAATACTGATTTTAGCTTAGATGGAGATATTAAAGGTGTATCACTATATATTAAATTATATGCTGAATCACAGAATTCTTTTATATCTTTATAACTGCAAGCTTTAAGGAATTTATTTAGATGTTTTAGAGATTCCTTTAGCAGGTCTTCACTGTATGGCAGTTCCTTCAGGGGTGGGAATATCTTCAATTCATGGGCAATCCTATTTTCAGGAACCTGCCCATTTCTATTCAGCCTGCCTGCCCTCTGGCCTAAAGCATCCGGCGGTGCCAGTTCGGTATACATTATATCACAGGAGATATCAAGGGAAACCTCAATAACCTGGGTTGCCACCAGGATGAAGGGCTTCTTTTTAACTCTTTGCATTATCTCGGTTTCTTTTTTTATTCTGTCACTGAAGGTGAATTGGGAGTGGTAGAGAAGGATATTGCTATCATCAGAACCCAGTACTGAAACAAGTTCTTTGTAAAAGTTTTTAGCTCTTTCTATAGTGTTCAGGATTATGAACTGATTTAGTCCATTTTCATAGTTGGTTTTTATTTCTTCTAGAACTTCCTGGTTTGCTGCTTCGCCAATCAGATGCTTATTTTCAAATCTCAGGAAAAACGGCCTGAATGCCAGTCCTTCCAGGTCTTCAAACAGATGATATTCTCCAAACTGTTTGACTTCTTTTTTGAGAAACTCTGGAAGAGTACCGGACATCAGAAGATGGGGTATGCCCATTTTATTTAAAATCTTAAAGAGTGTAAGTAGATGTTCAAGAGTGGTTTTTTCATAATAGTGGACCTCATCAAATATAAAAACCGCATTCTGGGCATTGCCAAGGGCAAAATCCGCCTGAAAAAATCCATGAATAAAGGAATAAATAAGGTGGTCTATGGTGGTTATAGTAATTGGTTTGAAGAAAATATTGCCTTTGAATGTCTCTCCTTTGATTTCTTTAATATCTCTTTCTTTAAACTCTAAAATCTCATTTGTTTTGTCCCTTTTTAGTTTGATATAACTTCTACCATGGAAGAGCCCGACCTTATCTTTTCCGAAAAGTCTGCACATTCTGTCGTACATTGCATTACTTGTGGTTTGAGTAGGCATAGAAAAAATAATTTTGTTTCTGCTATGTTCATCCATTATCTTCAGTGCCCAGAGAAGGGCAGCTTCTGTTTTTCCACGCCCACATGGAGCAAATAATAAGGAGTCAGGAGCAGCATGTTCATAAATCTCTTTTTGATATGGATAGGGAATTTTTTTATCCAGTACTGTTTTCAGTGGATTTTCGATTTTTAGTTCAGGGACATATTTTGAGCCGTCTTTTAACACTGAATCAAAATATCTATAATTTCCAGAGTAATCTTTTATAAAGTCTGGGAATTCAGCGCTGGAGTAGTCATCACAGGTCTGAAGTATTGAGAAAAGATAGGTGAAGATGGATTTATTTTTTGTTTTGTAAGAATAGGATTTAATCTGGTTTATTAACCTCTTTCGGTAAAGTGCTGCTTTGTTGACTATGTATTCTGGGACATTTCCAGGTTCTGGAGATATAAGCTCGAAGTAGGCATCAAATCCTAAATTTACATGGGTATTTTTCATCTCTCTGATAAATTCTAATATCTCCTCTTCTAGGAATCTTGGTTTTCCAAAGTCTCTGACACCATCGTAAATTCCGCTGTAAAGCTGTGTATGATGCCCAAGGATTGCTGCAAGTTCAATGGGGGTACCTTTAATAATCTGTGGTATCTCTAAGTTATTCAGAAGGTAAAAGGCATAAAAGGCATGTGGGTATTTCTGGGAGTGACGGTCGTTTTTAATATTCTCCTGGAACTGTTCTGTCAGTTTACCAATATCGTGGAGGTACACAGAAAGGAATAGGCTCTGAATCAAATCATGCTTTTTGATTTCCCAGCGCTGGGAGAACTGGTCAATTACGCTGCTGTTCTTTTCTATGTAGGACTTTAGAATTTTAAGGGCATCTTCTGTGTGGCCTTGAAGGGTCTGGAAGTATTTCGTAGAATCTTTTTTGACTAGTTTGGCGATGGGCTGATTGTTCGGATTCATTGTATCCTCCAAATGCCATGGTTTCCAATGATAATTATCTTATCGTTCTTAAATTCAGTCCCAGGAATCATACAGATTTTAGCTTTAGAGGGGAGTTCTTTCTTTTCTTTGCTGGACCACCCCATACCCACTAAAGGCTCAAAATCACCATTTATCTCTTTGGGAAACTCAAGATTGTTGTCTGCTTCTACATGAGCAAGTGC
>BDTY01000016.1 GCA_002897955.1 archaeon BMS3Bbin15 | reverse complement strand
ATAGAAAATAAAATAGCTCGAATAGGTCTTGGACTTGTCATATTCGGATTGGGAGGGCTGGCTTTACTGTGGATATAATTTTTACAATTTGATAAGCAAGAAAGCTAATACTCTTCAGGATTGAGATTAATTGCATAAGGGTAGCAGAAAGCGCAAAAAGGAAAGAAAAGGTATGTGTTTGTTAAAAGAGACTTCTCACCCACATAGTTAAAGTAAGTTCAAATAATATAGGAGATAAATATATAAGATAAAAAATCCATTAGATAGTTTGTAGATGAAGAGGTGAAAGATAATCAGTTCGTTTATACTACCAAATTGGCAGGATATACGGCATCAATGTTGCATATGAATGAGTATGAGTTATATGCAATCGTGAGTAAAAGGCTTAGTGCGGGGAACAGATTAATAGTATAAGAATGGTGGGTATATGTACCATCTAAAATTAGAATCTCAAATTGAAATAAAACATTAATTAACAAAGAGGTGAGCAAAATGGACGAGAAAGAAACGGAAGAACCGACGGTCGCTTTCGAAGATTTTAAGAAAGGTCTTTCATTTGTTAAAGACTTAATTCAAAAAAAAGAAGGGGATTTCTATTTTGGTCAAAATACGATAAGTTTTCATATCAATAAAAAACCAATGGATACACATATAATCCATGTCCGTGATTTAGATAAGGTAGTAGAGGAGATTATGGAAATAACTGGGATTATCCTTTCAGGTGAGAAGGATGAAGTTATTTCAGACATTGATGCAAATAAACAGCATCTGTTACAAACATTTAAAGACAGGTGTGCCCTTTTAGAAAAAGAGCTTATTGATCAGAATCTCTATAGGAAATATGACCTTCAAATGAATTATAAGACTGCATTACTTGATAAATTTGATTGGAATGTTATTATTAAGCGAAAAGAACCCGGTAAAACAGTTTCAGAATTTCCAACTGCTATGATTAGAGTTAGAGTTAAAAAACCATTTACAGATAATCCACCTGTGCTGAAGACTGAAACAATAGTTTTTGAAAGTAATATCGAAGAAATTGAAGATTTAATTAAAGAATTAAGTGAAATAAAAGTTTCTTTAGAAGAAGGTTTCTCTAAAAAAGAGAGAAGACTGAGGAGGTGATGAAATGAATAATTCACCTTTTGAATACGTCAGGTCGTGTAAGAACTATTATTCGTATGAAAAACAAGGAAGATATGTCCATAAAATCAAAAACAAGGGTAGGAAATTTACAAAATTGGTGGTTTCCACACAGCCTAATGTTCTACAAGTGTCACCATATATCAGTGTTGTTGTGCCTCCATCAAAGCTTTATTCCTTACGACACTATTTTTGGGATGAACATATATCAAGAAACATATCTCTTTTAACTTCTATCTATGGGATAGGAAAGAAAGAAAAAAATATTTGTCAAATTTCTATTGATTCAGCTTTGATAGATGAATTGTCTAAACATTTCAATGATCTAACAAGAAATTTTGATGATTTGGAGGTTAGACATACATATTTTTCAAAAATTAAATATTTAATCTCAGAATTATGGAATATAAAAAGGGAAAAAGATTATTATAGTGAGTTGCTAATTTTGATAAATCAGGCGATAGAAGGCATTAATTCCGAAAACCTCTTAGATGATGAGAAAATTATAAACTTCAAAGATGCTTTGTCAAGGTTAAAGCAAAGTGGTATTACTGAGGAAGATATTGAAGATATAACTGAAAAACTCATCAAATGTAGAATACCCCTTATTTCTCCCATATCTGGATTATCTGAGTTATATGATTAAGGCGGATAGGATGAGTTCTTCTTACTTTTTTTTAGATACAAATGTTTGTATTGATAGAATATTTGGTAAAAAATCAATATTACAAAAATTAAAGTCAGCGGATTTATTATATACTTCTACATATGTAGTCGGCGAATTCATAAGAACTATTGTATCGGATTGCTGTGTGTTACACTCTATAGTTCTTGAAGAAGATAATCTTAACGATGTATATCGAAGAATTAGTGTAATGACAGAAAGCGGAGAGAGAAATAAAGTACGAAAAGGTCAGCGTTATAATTTATTATTACGATCTCTTGGTTACCCTGGAAAACCTAATAAGGAAAAAGCCTTAATTAATCTTTCCATGTATATTCGTTTTTCTCTTATACCTTCATTTGTTTCTGGGTTAACAATTATTGAGAGTAAAACTAAATGTGAATTAGTGTCATACAAACCTAAAAGATATGATGGACACTTTAAGATCAACATTCCATGCGTTGAAAATTCAGGAATTGATCAATGTTCATTATCTAATTTAATTTGTAAATCTGTGAACATTCTAAAATCGATTTCAAATGAATTAGAAAGTGAATCTGAAAGTTATTATATAGAACTTAGGAGAGTAATAGAAAATCATTTAGACCATAGTGAATTGGTAACCACCTACGATGAGTGTAAAATATTTGGTGATGTTATAGTTACAGCGGATTGTCCTAATGACTGTACTACTGTATCTCGTGACCACCATCTTGAAAAAATATGTGATATAGCTGGGCAAAGTTTTATGATATTAGATTAAGGAAGGCGTATATGCTAAGGCCTTTTGCTCCACAACACTCCGCTTTACTCTCCGTCCCCTATCAGGGTGAGTATAACAAGGGTGTATCTGGCTAAGTATGCACACATTCGCCCAGTTGAACTCTTGCTCCTAGAAGATAGAGTGTCAATATCAAGAGGTGGAACACATGCCAAAAACATTGATTGAAGAACTACCTAAAATCGTAGAAAGAGGGAAAAAAGAGGCCAGGAGAATTCTAGATGGACTTTCCAGAAGAAATAGAATTACATTACAGACTAATGAGATGGTACTGCCCACAAAGGCAACAGGAGGATACTTCGCCCAGATTACAAAAGAACTCGATGATAAAAAAAGGTTCAACCGCATGATTTACGGCGATAGTCTCTTTTCAATACAAGCCCTTCTGGCTGGAGACCCTACCACAGATATGTCTTCCATGAGGGGAGAAATAGACCTTATTTACATCGACCCACCCTTTGATTCAAAGGCTGATTACAGAACGAAGATAACCCTACCCAGTACTACTGTTGAACAGAAGCCAACCGTAATTGAGCAGTTCGCCTATGCGGACACATGGAAAAATGGCACAGTTTCTTATCTTGAAATGATGGTGCCAAGATTGATTTTGATGAGAGAATTGCTTTCCGAGCAGGGAAGTATTTATGTTCATATAGACTGGCATGTGGGGCATTATGTTAAAGTGATTATGGACGAGATATTTGGGAAGGATAATTTTAGGAATGAAATTATATGGAGAAGAGCATATAGTCACAATGACGGTAATAAATTTGGATGTATACACGACACTCTTCTTTTTTATACAAAAAGTCAAGATTATTACTTTAAAAAGGTTTTTATACCTCGAACCGAAGAAGAAACAAGTGAAGATTATCCTTATATTGATGAAAAAACAGGACGGAGGTACAAGTCTGTTTCATTGGTCATCGGTTAAGGCTTTTCTGCAGTCCCGAAGACGGATTCTGTTTGCATGAGGGTTCTTACAAGGCGGCGATAAGTTCTAGGACTGCATTGTAGTCCAATCAAATGCCACGGTAACTAGGCAAAACGCCTGTGGTTGTGAAATATTCCCTATTCAAAACGCTTAACCGATGACGCATGTATTCCCTGCTGGGCACCCCATAGGGTCAAGCACAACTGCGTTTGCAGCTGGCAGTAGTGCGAAAGCCATAAGCAGGATAATTGTTCCAGTGAAGAGAGCTTTTTTATTCATTTTTATCACCCCTACACAATATTACACAATATTACACAATATTACACAATATTACACAAAAAGACTCTATATAAAGGAAACACAACTTCCCCCTCATTACAAGATAAAAGATAATATTCTAACCCGCCATCTTTTCCTTAATCTCTGCTATTTCTGCCCTAATCTCAGCAATATCATTTTTCAGATGTTCAACCAGAGTATCCCTTGTCATTCTGGATTCTCCCACTATGGTTTCCCTTGTCTCCTGGGATTCCTCCTGGATAACTGTCTTCAGTTCCTCTCTGGTTTTGTTGGATTCTTCTTTGATAACTGCAATAGTTTCATCCTGTTTTTGAAGCATCTTTCCGCCGTATGTTATTATCTTGGAAAGTTGCATTGCTGACAGGTATCGGTAGTAGTTCTCAGTCTTAATCACTGTGCCTGTATACTCCTCTTCAAGTATCTGATTGACAACAGCGTTCTCAGGGAGTTTAGACCTGACAATCTCCCTGAAAGTTTTTATTTTTTCTTCAGAGCAGTCCAGTAGCACATAGACAGCCTCTTTACCATCTTCAAAAGTGTTATCTGTAAAGAACCTTTCCAGCTCTAATGATTCGGCTACGCCCAGGAGAAAAGGGCGATATCCCACCTCATGAACTTTTTCACCAGTGATGATGATTTTTGTTTTCATTTTATCACCTTTTTAGAGTTTTTGTAGAAAAATTTGTTTTTTGAAGGGGTGGATATACACCCTATCTTCACAGTAAAAGGTATCATCACAATAGGTTTTTGAAATTAAGCTGTTTTTAGCATTTCTTTCTGGTACCTACCAGAAAGTAAAACAGTATCCCCTTTATATACTCCCTTCATTTCTAGGGTGTTGAGGTGGTAAAATGAAGTTTCACACTATTACGAATATCTTCCCAATGATGTCTGAGGAAGAGTTCACGGACCTTATGGAAGATATTAAAAAGCATGGTCTCAGGGAAACAATCTGGACATGGAAAGGGGAAATAGTTGACGGTAGAAACAGGTATCTTGCCTGCACGAAGGCCGGAATAGAACCACAGTTAAGAGAATGGGATGGTGAAGGGTCTCTTGTTGAGTTCGTGGTCTCATTGAACCTTCATCGCAGGCATTTATCACAGTCGCAGAAGGCTATGATATCTGAGAACATGCTGCCTTTCCTTGAGGAGGAAGCGAAGGAAAGAAAGAGACTGGCAGGAATATTGTATGGCCGGGGAGGGCATTCAAAGGATGACAGAAAGGTTACCCAAAAAATTGGGGAACCTATCAAAGGACAAGCAGGAGACCAGACTGCTAATCCAGTGATATCTAAGTTTTTGCCCATCGTTTCGTCCTACATCTCATGTCCAGTTCTACGAATTTTTATATTTCGTTCTTTAGCCCATAATTTACCTGCTATTTCCTCCACCCCCATCTATAATCTTCCGAATGATTTGAAAAATGCCCATGATCAGCGATAGCTACCGCTAGTGCAAACGATTCATTTTTTGAAAGGTGTGCTCCAGATGGTAACGCTTCATCCTGGAGCCAGAAAAGGCCTGAATCTGTAGAACACCTCCAGCAGTGTTCTTTTACACCCTTCCAGCATCCCTGCTTGTTTCATCTGGGATAGCTTCATCTGGTTCTCGATGCCCTCATCACTCCTGAACTGCCTCTTACGATGGGTTTTCAGACTCGTGGAGTAATAGTTCTCTATGGGATTATTTGTTGCCGGTGCACCCTCCACGAAGTAGAATGCAGTGAATCTATCCCAGTTCTTCTCGATTTTTCTAAGGCGTTTGCGGACTTTCGTGTCAAATGAGTCTATCTCATCCATCAAGCCCTTGAATATCTCCACTGCCTTCAGGTACGGCCGTTGCTCAAGGTTTTTCTTATCCCGCCTGCGCTTGAGCTTTAGTTCATATACAAAAGCCCTGAAAATACTTCTGGCTTTAGTGAGCCATGCTTTGTATTCCTCCTCATCACCATGCGTCTTCTCTTTTTCTTTCTCTGCCAAGGTCCCCAGGACCTCGAGCTCCTGGTCTCTGTTGTAGAAGATGTTCAAAAGACGGTACATTGTGTGGAGCTCCTCTATGCTCGGCTTCTTTTGGAAGTCCTGGACTATAAGCTTGTTCAGGTGCATGAGGCAGAACTGATGTATCAAGTTCTCGCCGAAGAACTCCATGAATACCTCTGGATAGCTGGGGTAGAGGTCGGTTACGACAAATGTGACCCTGTCTGGGTCGAGGTGTCTGCCCAGAAACTCTTTGATGGTGTCTGGGTCCTTTTTGTTGAGGAGTTCCTCTGCGATAACCCTGCCGGTGACCCCGTCCAGCAAGGTCAGCCGATACTTCTGTGTCCTGC
>BDTY01000015.1 GCA_002897955.1 archaeon BMS3Bbin15 | reverse complement strand
TCCCTTTTTCACAAAATCTCTGAGGAACTTTAACTCGTCATCTTTAAGGTGTATTCTTATCATGGAGACAGTATAGTATTTGGAGATTATAAAGTTGTCCCAAAATTAAGTTGCTGAGACACTAGATATAAACAAAAAAATCAATAATTTAAAAAATAAATAAAGAATAGAAGATTTAGCCAAATAGGGCTCCAAGGCCTTCAAGAGCTTCCTCTTCCTTTTCTTCTTCAGTTTCCTCCTCCTCAGCCGGAGCTTCCTCAGCGGTCTCAGCTGGAGCAGCGGCTGCAGCCGGAGCAGCAGCAACAGGAGCAGCCTGCTTTATAGCCTCATCTATATTAACTCCCTCAAGGGAAGCTACCAGAGCTTTAACTCTGGCTTCATCAGCCTCAACACCTGAGGCACTGAGAACAGACTTAACGTTCTCATCATTTATCTCTTTTCCTGCTGAATGCAAGAGCATAGCTGCATAAACATATTCCATATTTTTCACCTCTTATTATCCAAATAAGGCACCTAAACCGCCAAGGGCTTCCTCTTCACTTGCTTTTTCTTCCTTTTCTTCTTCTTCCTGCTCATCCTCTTCCTTCGAAGAAGTCTCTTCAACTGACTGAGACTTCTGAGCACTTTTAACTGACTTCAGCTCTTCGTCAAGAGCTTCATCGCTGAGTTTCTTTGCCAATGCTAACATCTGCATATTGGCCTTAGCCATAAGCTTATCCATAACCTCGGGCTCAAATATTGCAGCTTCAAGAGCAAGAGCTACTGCCTCTCTGAAGGCCATGGCAACAGCAATCTTTGACGTCTCCGTGGTAAGGAAGCCTGAGCTGATACTCAAACTGACAGCCTGCTGATGTGCAAGGGAAATCCTGCCAATTAATTCCTGTGTACTTACAGCAAGAACATCTGGAAGGAAAACTGTTCTATCTTCATAGGCGGCAAGAAGCTCCAACCCAGCCTCCAGGGGTTCTATACCTATTTTATTCAGTATATTTGCCACCTTTTCACTTATTATTTCACCTTCCCTGACAACAACCCTGTCAGCTTTCACAGCAATCTTTCCGCCTTCAATAGCAGTCTTCACACCAATAGACTGAAGCTCACCCAGAAGAGGTCCGGCTGGTATACCAAGATTTCCTCTGGGTATTATAATATCCCTGGGTGCCTCGACATTTGGCTTGGCAGGTGCAGGAACCTGATTCTTATGGAGAAGATTGTACAGCTTGAAGGAATCCAGCGTTGAGAATATAAAGGCAGGTTGCTTTGAAATATGCTCATTCATATCTTCAATGCTCTTCTCTTCCCGGGCAACCTTTCCAATAGCACGGAACATTAACCTTTTCTTAGACATTTTTATTAATGCCGTACCTCTGAAATCTCTCCTGAGCCTCTGTATTATCTTTGCTGGTATGCTTTCCATATTTACAATGCCGACCACGGGATACTCTTTAATAAGTGTGGCAAGATTATCAACCTCTTCAATCTTCCATTTAGCAATATGGCTCATTACTTAACCTCCAGCCTGATGCTTGGTCCCATGGTTGTTTTGATATACACTGACTTTATATTGTTTAATCCCTTATCGAGACGTCTCTCAATATGGCTGAGCACTGTCTCTACATTCTCCGCTATATCTTCGTCACTCATGTCCTCTGTACCCACAGATACATGTACTACTGGCTTGTCCTTGCTTCTAAGTCTTACCGTTTTTCTCAGCCTCTCTGCCAGAGGAGCTATGGGTGCTCCAGGTAGAAGAGGCTTGGGTATCTTACCTCTGGGACCCAGGATAGGACCCAGAAATCTACCCACAGTGGCCATGAGGTCCGACTGGGCAATGAAGAAATCTATCTCATTTGCAATCTTCTTCGCAGCCTTTTTGTCTTTTGCAAGCTCTTCAAGCTCTTCTTTTGTTATAACTCTATCTGCAACATCTTTTGCCTGAAGCGCCATTTCACCAGATGCTATAACTGCCACTTTTAACTTCTTTCCTCTGCCTTTTAACAGAACAAGTTCATCATTTATTCTATTCTCAGGCTTTTTTAGATCCACATCTTTCAGATTTATAGCGAGGTCAATGCTCTGTACAAAGTTTCTTTTCTTTGCCTTTGCATTTGCCTTAACCTCTCCTACCTTTTTTAGAATAGCTTCGGTAGTCGTAGCCAATTTATCACCTCATTCTTCAAAATTATTGTCATACTGCCCGGCATCAATGTTTTCTAACGTCTCCCTGGCAGGTTTTCCTTCAACAGTTACGCCCATACTAAGGCATGTTCCCATAACCTCTTTCGAAGCAGCCTTTAAAGTGGAGGCTAACATAGAATCCCTCTTCATCTTTGCTATTCTTACAACCTGCTCCACATTAAGGTTACCAACAAGGTCTACCTTGGCATCGCCAGAACCCTTATCAATACCAGCCTCTTTGAGCACAAGGGCACTTGTTGGAGGAACACCAACCTCAATCTCGAACTGCTTTGTTGCAGGGTCAATTATGACCTTCACAGGAACCTTCATTCCCTGAAAGTCTTTAGTCTTCTCATTAATTTTGGCAACAATCTGACCTATATTAACTCCCATCGGCCCCAAAGCTGGGCCCAACGGGGGACCGGCACTTGCCTTGCCGCCATCAACAAGAGACTCAACCACTTGTTTCATCTTCTGAAACCTCCTTTTTAATCACTCTGATACTTTCACCATCAACAGTTACAGGTATGGGTACGGTAGCTTCAAAAAGCTCAACTGTAATTTTCTCTTTTTTCTGGTCAACTCTGACAACTCTGGCCTTCTCACCTCTGAAGGGGCCACTGATAAGCTCGACTATGTCGCCCTGTTTCACCTTTGTAACTATAGACTTGGGCTCAAGGAACTTCTCAACTTCTGCAAAGGGTATTTTGCCTTTCACCAGCCCTCTGGAATGACTTACTCCACGAAGACTCTTCTCTATCTCGGTTTTATCCCGAGCTTCCACCAGGATATAACCCCTTATTTCATTGGACACCAGTGCAGAGTACACATTGTATTTTTCCTTCTCAGCTTTGTAGTTGAGCTCTTCAGCTTCGCGGTTGAGCTTGAGCTTCTCAACTTCGCGGTTAACCTTCTCAGCTTCGCGGTTGAGCTTCTCAGCTTCGCGGTTGAGCTCCTCAGCCTCGCGGTTAACCTTTTCAGCTCTGCGGCAGAGCATCTCTGCTACATTGCGCTCCTGTCCTACAGTGGTTTTAACAGCATAAATGTTTGCCATAGGTTTCCTCCATAAAATAAACAAAAGTAGGAATTGAGAAGTTGAGGTTTTATGTTATATAAATCTTTCCTTTATCAACCTCTTACTTTACAATAAGTGTAGCATAGTAGGATACAAGCTTTATAATGAATCCCAGAAAGCCAACCACAAGTATACCAAGCCCTGTTATCTTTGCGACATTTATAAATTCATTTCTTCTTGGCTTTCTGGCAAGTTTCATAACTCTATACCATTCCCTCATCTTTGCCCTGAACTGCGCCTTCGTTGGCAAGTTGATGTTGATATAAGGAATATTTACTCCTGCCATACATACACCTAATCAAGGAAGTCTATTCCAAGTTTACTTTTAAGGTCTTCTTCTTCACTGTCCTTTACACCTGCCATCTCAGTACCCAGAATCTGCTTGCTCTTAACGCCTGTTATTACAAGCATGACCCTGAGCATTCCTTTGAGGTCATCCTGAATCTGGGCGCCCCATATAATATTGGCTCTGGGGTCAAGACGTTCACTAACAACCTCTACAACCTTCTCTGCTTCAGAAAGTGTCAAATCTTCGCCGCCACCGACATTTATCAGGGCACCTTTGGCACCCGTTATATCAACACTCAGCAGAGGTGAGTTTATAGCTTTCTCAATTGCCTCAACTGCTCTGTTTTCAGTATCGCTCTCACCCATGCCTATCATTGCCACGCCACCATCTTCCATAACAGCACGCACATCGGCAAAGTCGAGATTTATCAGGCCAGGTTTCGTTATAAGCTCAGCTATACCCTTAACAGCCCTCACAAGTATTTCATCTGCCACCTTGAAGGCAGCAGGTAAGGGCAGATTGGGAGCAATCTCAAGGAGCTTGTCGTTAGGGATAACAATTACAGTATCAGTCTCTTTTCTTAACTTCTCGAGACCCATCTCAGCATTACTTCTTCTCCTCAAACCTTCCATGGCAAACGGAAAAGTTGAAATTGCTACTGTCAGAGCACCAAGCTTCTGAGCAATGCTTGCTATAACAGGTGCAGAACCTGTGCCAGTGCCTCCACCAAGACCACACGTTATAAACACAATGTCCGCATCCTCTATAACCTTCTTGACATCCTCCTCGCTCTCCTTGGCAGCCTCCTCGCCTATCTGCGGTATGGAGCCTGCACCAAGCCCTCCTGTTAGCTCCCTACCTATTAACAGTTTTCTGTCCGATGTGGAATATAGTAAATCCTGAGCATCTGTATTAACAGCTACTGTGTCGGCACCTTCTATTCCAACTTCCATTAGCCTGCTTATAGTATTGCTTCCCGCACCTCCTGTACCTACCACAACTATTCTCGCCTTCGTCCTTGCCAGAATTTCTTCCAGCTCTCTGTCAACTTCATTTCTTTCGGGAGAGGTAACAGCTAAACGTTTGGGATTTTCATAACCTATATCGGCATTTTTTAAAGCTTCCCTGATGATGGTATCCAAAGTCATGCCTCCTTTCTATCTTGATTTCACTTTCATGAATATTTAAACGTTTTGCCTTAACCATGTAAGCCACTTCCAGGAAACCCTGATTCTCTTAACTCTATTTGATGTAACCATTTCTGGAGTTATTGTTTTTCCATATACGTCTATACTTTTACCGCCTGCAAGAATTGAGAAATCCGGGCCGGGCTTAACTCCAAGAACTTTTGCTTTCTCAGGGCTTAAGACTGAACTCCCGAGCAGAAGCTCTTCTCCTTCCACTTCAACCACATATCTTCTCTTTAAATCTTCCAGAGCTGCCTGCATCAATTCCTTCTCCGAAATTTCTCCTGAAAACACTTTTTTAGCGTCTCCTGTCTCATCCCTCTCCACATCAAGCTTCTTTTTTAGCTTTTTTATCAGCCTTCCTCCCACTTTCTCGGCCTCAGAGAAGAGCTTCAGGTCTATATCAAGCTCCCTGCCATCGCCCCCACTCATAAGCCTGCCCTTTTTCACAGGCAGGGAAAGCCTTGAGCAGTAATCGAGAATCTTTTTTCTTTCCTCTTTTTTCATGCCCTTCCAGTCAAGATATACAAATTCCGCCCTGCTCTTCTTAACCGCCTGTCTAAAAACTTCAAATTTTAGAGCATCAATTGCATAACCCGGAATTATATGTCCCATAGCGTAGGATGTATTAAAAACAAGCTCAGTGTGCCTTGGAGCGTAGTGGTTTCCACCGGCACCCAGACAGGCAGGAAAGTCCTCTCTGTTCTCAGCAGCCCTAACTGCAGCAGTTGCCACAGCCTCAACAGCCTCGGTGTGATTCCACTCCTTCTCCGTGGAACCAACCTCGACAAAGAGAACAGGTTTCTTTAAGGAAGTGGGGCCATGATGGGTAGCCTCAAGTGAAACCCTATAATCCAGACCAAGCAGGTCCCTCTGCCTCCTCAGCTCGAGAAGAGCAACTTTCATTGCACAGGGATGAGTAATTGCAAGCTCCTCGGGTTTACCCCCCATTCTTGCGTCAGAGGTTAGATCACCTGGCGCATGCTCAGTTAAAGTTTTTATTCCGCTCTCACTTCTGTGTCTGG
>BDTY01000014.1 GCA_002897955.1 archaeon BMS3Bbin15 | reverse complement strand
CTTACTCTTTCCAAAATGAGTTGAAAAACAAAGGTTTAACTAATTGGGATTGGAACTTTGACTACGGTGAGGGGTTGGTTGTTACATGGGCTTCAAATACAACTCTTAAAATCCCATTAAACATTGAAAAATCAGATAACTACAAGCTTTTCATCCGCTACTTTAAAAATCAGAAAGGTGGAGAAATAAAAGTCTATCTTGATGGCAAACCAATCATAATTAATACAAATGACCAATTAAATAAGTTCGTGTGGAAGGATTTTGGGACGTTTAAGCTTAATAAAGGTAAGCATGAACTAATTCTCGAAAATGTTAATGGCTTCAATGCAGTTAACCTGTTTACTTTAATCCCTGAGGGAGAGTATTACAAAGCAAGAGGAGAAATTACAAAACTCTTACAAAACAAAACCATGATTTATCTTTTTGAGGCTGAATCTGATTTATACAGGGAAAATGCTAAAATTGTAAAAGGTATTGATTATAGCAATGGAGAAGCAATAAAATTCTCAAAAAATGGAAAAGCCTGGCAGACATTGGATATAATAAAGAATGGAACTTATAAGCTTGCATTAAAAGGAAGTGGAGAATTCAAAATATCCCTTGGAAACTACACCGATATTGTATCTTTGAATACTAACAACTTCACATACACTCCGCTATTTTACCTGAATCAGGGCACATATAATATAAAAATTACTCCTATCAGTAGTATCAACAATTTGGTCAAGATAGAAGACATGCCAGTTCTCGATGTTGTCTGGTTATATTCAACAGAAACAAATCAAACAATAGGACAGCTTTTTGAAGTTAAGGAAAGGCCTGCAAAAGTCATAAACTACACAAAAATCAACCCAACTCTTTGGAAAGTCAGAGTCAATGCCACAAAACCTTTCATGCTGAATTTTGCAGAAGCCTATGACCCTCTCTGGGAGGCGAGCATATATAAGAATGGAAGGAAGGTTGAAGTTGCTAAATCAATCCCACTATATTCAGTAATAAACGGATACTGGATAAACCAGACAGGTAATCTTGAGATAACTATAAGGTACAAACCACAGGTCTGGTTTGATAGAGGGTTAATAATTTCTTTGGTCACATTTATTGGTGCTATTGGCTATCTCTTCTATGACTGGAGAAGGGATAAAGAAGACAGGTGGGCGAAAAGGCTGGAAAAAAGGTTTAAGAGGTAAAACTTGTGGTGGATAGAGGCTTTAAGGCGAGTTTCATTTTTATAATATCATCATTACTCGCACTGTGGGTTGTGCATCCATTCTTAACCGGCAGATATGTTTTCTTTCTTGACCAGGTCTTTGGCCCTGCATGGAACCCTCTCTCACAGAAACTTTTTGGTTTTGTGTCTCCTTCTTATGGAGGTGGCCTTCCTTTATCTGCTTTCTTCTCGGGATTGGCAGGTATAACTGGAGTTTCTGCAGTTCAGAAAATAATTCTTGTCAGTGTGTTGGTTCTCTGTGCCCTTACCCCCTATATTCTGTTCTCAAAGAACTGGTACATAAGGCTTTACGCCTCCCTTCTGTTCCTCTTTAATCCGTTTGTCTATACAAGGTTTCTCGTAGGACAGTGGGGGGTACTCTGGGGGCTTGCAATGCTCCCTCTGGTTTTAAAGACATTTAAAGATTATCTGGATAAAGGAGGCTATAGAAAGCTTCTTCTCACAGTTTTGAGTCTGACATTGATTAGTTTTGACCTCCACTTCCTGTTTATGTCAGGAATACTGCTGGTATCACTTGTATTCTTCAGGTACATTGAAACAAAAAATATTTCCACAATTAAGAGAGGTATAACCCCTCTGTTAGTTTTTATACCTCTGAATGTTTACTGGTTTCTTCCTCTGCTTCTCTCGAAAGGAGGTACAATTTCACATATCTCCACTCCAGATATAATGGCATTCGCCCCAAAAATCAACATGTTCAGCGCCTTATATTCTATTGCCTCAATGCATGGTTTCTGGCGTGGTGGCATAGTTTATGCTAAAGATATCGCACCATTCACAGAGTATTTTTACATCATTATTCTATTTTTTGCTGTTCATGGATTCATCTCATACTATAAGGATAGGAAGATAGGCTATGTTGTGAAGGCACTGGGAGTTACATCAGTTATTGCGTTATTGCTGGGTGCGGGAACGAGTGGCCCAGCAGCCCATCTCTTTAAGTGGGCATTTGAGAATGTGCCTTTTTTCAAAGGTATGAGAGACTCCCAGAAATTCGTGGGACTTTTAGTACTGGCTTATGCCTACCTTGGCAGTCTTGGTGTAAGAGAATTTGGCAGAGGGCTGAAATCTCCAGATAAAAGGCGAAAATATATCTCAATGGGCATCGTTGCCCTCGCGCTTATGACCCCCCTTATCTATACCTTTCCCATGCTCACTGGCTTTGCAGGGCAGATAAAGCCCACAGACTACCCCAACGAATGGTATCAGGTGAATACATTTCTTGAAAATAACACAGATGGTTCTCAGATTCTTTTTCTGCCATGGCATCTTTACATGGATTTTTCATGGGTTCCCAATAGTGGTAAGGATATAGCCAATCCTGCACACAATTTCTTCTCAGTACCTGTAATAGCTGGAGACAACGTTGAAATCGGGAGAATCTACTCACAATCAGGTAAACCGGTCAGTAAATATATTGAATTCCTGTTTGGTCTTGGTCCATATAAAAAGAAGAACATTACAAATCTCGGAGAGCTTTTAGTACCTCTGGATGTGAAATACATAGTTCTAACAAAAGAGGTTGACTGGAGGCACTACAGCAGGTTTTTAAAGATGCAAAAAGACCTGAAACTGGTATATGAAAACAGGTTATTTGAGGTATTTAAGAATCAGCACAGAGTTTCCCGAAGTTATGCCATTGATAAGCTGGTTTATATCTCTGGTTGGAATAACTTCCTGAATCTGAGCAGAGTTGAGAATATATCTGAAGCAGCTTATGTAATAAATAAGAAGAGAGAAGGAGAGGTTGTAAAGATGGGAGAAGGTGGAGAAGTTCTGCTAAGCGCTAAGGAAATAAACCCTGCCAGATATAGCATCGAAGGTACTGTTCGTTCTCTCACTGTCTTCACCCAGAGGCAGGATAATTCCTATCCTTACTGGACGCTGAATAAAGAGAAGCCAGAGTATTTTATGCTGGGCTTCATCCCTGTATTTAAATCCACTCCCTATCGTGGGGTTCTGAAATACGAGAGATTTTACAATATTTATCTTCCGTCCTATGTAATCTCTCTTATAGCCTTCACTGGTTGTATTGGCTATCTCTTCTATGACAGGAGGAAGAGAAGGGGAGTGAGAGTTGAGTAAAAAAATTAAAATACCTGAATATCACCATCTCTTAAACTTAAACACATACTTTCCGCCATTAAGATATAGTGCAAGGGTAAGACTCTTTACATTAATGTTTACTGCCGGAGTAAAGAAAATCGTACCCTTTCTTATAGCCCCTGGATAAATCACATCCAGCTTTAGCTGGTCTGGCTGAGGGACCCATCTGCCATTATTAATTATAACAGGAGTATAGGTATAGGTACCGCCAAGATTATCTACCAGCACAGGATTATAGGGTGTAAACTTGAGCTTGAACTCATTTTTGCCTGTATTCTTTACCTCTATGTCCACACTCGCATAGTTTTTTTCTAAATTGCTGGTAATTGAAACCTGTTTCATACCATTAAATCTCTTTAGAGTGACCTCCAGATTGCCTGCTTTTATGGTATCACCGATGGTATAGACCTTTTGTTGGGTGGCGTTGACAGTGAAGTACACAAGTTTTGAGGTGCTGTTGCCCAGACTGTTGTTGGCGAAGATTGTGAGGTTATGCATGCCGTTGTTTAATTCCTTTAGCACAGCTATTTTGTTAACGGATATGGAGGCGCCAGCAGCTCTCAGCACAAGTTTATTATAGGTTATGTTTTTATTTTGCAGAGAATAGGTTAGCCAGCTAATACCATTAATCTTTACTTTTGCATTTCCGTTTTCAAATGATATTTCAACTTTGTATGGCTGATTGTATGTTATCTTGACTGGAGCTTTTGTCTGGGTGAATGTCCATTTGCCTTTTTCAACCTGCCCTATGAAACCACCTGAAGGTTCATACCTTGAATCATAAGGGTAAATCTGAAACTTTAAATTATTTCTTCCATTATATAGATAAATGCCAAAATATGGGCTGGAAGCTGAGCTATTCAAAAATGTAAATTCTGCAGTGTATATGTAGTTGAGGGAAAAGTTACCTGATTTTGTCCATTGTTTTAATGTTCCGGGTATATTCCCAACCAGAATCGGTGCAAGATTACTATCAACCTCTGCAATGTAACTGTTATGTGGTATGGAGATGTTTTTATTCCCGTCAATGCTGAGAAGCACACTGTCAAGGTAAGGACCGTAAACTCTGAATCTCACAGGTGGAAGAGAGGTTGTGTAGGTGGTGTTGTATGGCTCAGAAAGCACGATTTTTGGCAATAGCATATTCCCGGATATATTTGTCTTTGTTGTTACAACGGGTTTTGTCACAACACTCTTCTCAGGTGTGCCTGTTTTCTTGGTCACCTTGGAGGCTACATTTCCCTGCTCTCCGTGGAATGAAGATAATGAAGAAAACAGCAGAAAAGCGAATATCAGTATTACTAAAACAATGCCAAAAAGTTCTGGGCTGCTTCGCCTCGCAACCTTTTCCCTTATTTTCTTTCTCCTCTCCTCTAATTCATCCATTGCTGTGCCACCTGATATGTGTATAAACAGAATATCTATAATAGGGATGTGTAATTATATATATTTATTGGGGTGTATTTTAAGCTATGATAGAAAGAGAGCAGATGGTGAAGGGACTGGTTGTGGTCTCATTTTTAATACTTCTTTTAATGTATCGGGGCAGTGAAAATGCGAGAGTTGTAATAGTCTTCGCCTTTTACTTTTTAGCTGCACTCATATATCGGATAGATACACGTTACCCTGTGCTTGCTGCAATAGGCTCGCTAGTGCTTGCTGCAATACTCCTTGCACAGCATAATGAAGCCCTCGCCAATAAGGTTGCAATCTATGCCTATTACTTCCTTGTTGTTGGCGTACTTTTAATTCTGATTGAGTATGTGAGGGAGGGTAAGGAAGAAGAGTTCGTACCTCAGCGAGAGCTTAAAAATAAAGTTCTTGCCATAACTTCTGGCAAGGGTGGCGTGGGCAAAACCACACTGGCGAGCAATCTCGCTGTCGCCCTTGCAAAGCTGGAAAAGAAGGTAATTGTGATGGACCTCGACCTGGCAATGCCCAACCTTGACATAGCTATGGGTGTTGAGGTTAAAGGAATGGGTGAAGCCTTAAAAGATGGAAAGGATGTGGTTACAGTACATAATCATGGTTGTGATATACTTGCAACGCTGCCCATAAAAGACGGATATAAAAATAGTGGAATGCTGGAAAGAATTAAGAATATAATAGATGAGGTGAGGCAAAA
>BDTY01000013.1 GCA_002897955.1 archaeon BMS3Bbin15 | reverse complement strand
CCCCTGCATCCATATTCCCTACAAATGTCTCACTGTGGCCAATTTTAACAGAAACAGAATCGGCTGGATTTATTCCTATATTTGCTACCGTGATTGCTAGAGATCCTGGACTGGTCATCTGGGCGCTTAGACCAAAGTCTGTTGTTCCACCTACAATTATACCCACCACAGATTTAGTTGTTTTCTCCTCACCATTCAAATAATAGCTCACTGTAAAAGTTATAGGATATATATCTGGTGCGATATTCGTCTTGGCTATCACCGGCATTGATATCTTAACCTTTTTCTGAGGGGATAATAAGGGGATTGCTATCTGGCTATCTCTTTGAAGGGGAAGAAGAACATCCTCTGGTGTATTCCATGTTAATTTGATATTTCTAAGTCGTGCATTTCCTTTATTTTCTAGAGTGAATACAAGGTCGGTTTTTTGTCCAGGGACATATAAAGCAGGAGAAACTGAACTAATTATAAGGTTGGAAAAACCTGAGACCTTTATAATTGCATTATAGACATAGACCATATTCTCATTCCCAGCAGTAAGCTGAGTGACCTTAAAACGGGCAAGATAAGTTCCAACAGGTGTATCTTCAGGAACTGATAAACTGTAAACAGATTGAATCTGACCCGATTGTCTCAAAGTGCTCACATACCGGGGTTTCTCAAGACCCTGCATTTTTATGGGTGAGTCCACTCCCTCCAATGTTATATATAGGTTATTGATATCTTGAGTTCCGGTGTTTTTTATTGTAAGAATAAGATAGTACTCTCCACCAGGTAATAACACATTACTTGAAAGAGTTGATGAAACGCTAAGACCTGAAGATGCAGCTACTCCTGATATTGATATAACAATGCTCAATAGAATTATGAATGAAACAATAAATCTCATTTTTCTTCCTCCACTTGGCCATCTTTAATTTTAATCATCCTGCCTCCCTTTTTGATGACGACATTCGCGACATCCATATCATGGGTTGCTATTATAATGGTATAACCTCTATCATGGAGACTTGTAAAAACGTCCATTACCTGTTGACTCTGTTTTGAATCTATATTTCCAGTAGGCTCGTCGGCAAGGATAATAGCGGGGTCATTGGCCAGCGCCCTGGCAATTGCGACCCTCTGCTGTTGACCACCTGAAATCTCTGAGGGAAAATGAGCCATAATATTTTCAAGCCCTCCTATATCTAAAAGAATTTTCTCAGCCCTTTCTCTACGAATAGACGGAGCTGTGCCCTGAATAAGCATAGGTAATTCAACGTTTTCGCGAACATTCAAGGTTGGATAAAGATAGGAAGCCTGGAAAACAAACCCAATTTTTTTTCCTCGTAGTTTCGCTAGTTTGGAATCCCTCAACTTTGAAGTACTTAACCCATCTATGTATACAGAACCTGAACTCGGCTGGTCCAAGCAACCCATAATTTGCATTAGTGTGGATTTTCCACCTCCTGAAGGGCCTATAACTGAAATAAATTCCCCCTTGTCAATGGCGACATCCACATCTTTAAGGGCAGTGACCTTTTCTTTACCCATTTGATAGACTTTATAAACATTTTCCAATTCAATAACGGTAGACATTGTTATAACTCCAGTTGATCTTGATAATTGATAGAAAAATTCTATGAAACAAGGGTACAGTCGCATTTTCTAGTGATAGATGAGTAGGAATAACCCCTCTTCTCGAAACCTTTATTAGTTCCGGAAGAGAGGTATTCTTGATGATTAACCAATCGTATATACCAATGGTATAATCATATCCAGCAACTTCTACATACCCCGAGATCGACTTTAGCAGTGTGGTAAGCATGTTTGTTGTGGTTGTTTTTCCTGCACCATTGGGTGCCAGAAATCCAAATATCTCTCCTTCCTTAACTGAAAAGCTCACACCCTTTAAAGCTTTAATGCCATTATATTCCTTTGTAAGGTTGTGAGTTTCTATAATCATGACATTACATATATATGAAAATATATAAAGATTTCGATTTCGAACTGTTCGAAGTCGTAATATACGAGTTTATATGGTGACCGATGACTACCCGTCAGCTTAATTTCATTGTTTATTTGGCTTTTTTGTAAAAACCCAACTTTGACACTTTGCTCCGCTAACTTATTCGAAAAATCCATTTGACAGAAGCCGTAAATCTGTGTTTTTGCCCCTCTATTTGTCACGTGATTGCCTGATTTTGGCCTAATATCACCTGTGAGAGCGGGTTGAAATTAGAGAAAATGTGTCTTTTGGCACCTGATTTTTTGTATTCTACTGTAACTGTCAAATTCATCAGTGATATTTTGATGAATTTCGGTGATGTGTGCTTCAATTCAGGGTGCTCAAAACGTATCAGAGATATGAATAACTGTGCAATAAACCCGATGATTAAAGCACCATAAATACTCATGTCAGACCAGCACCGCAAAGGTTTGATTTCGATTTCGTTTTTTAGTGAGTTGAATATCTTCTCTATAGAATCCTTCTGGCGGTATATGACCAGTGCTTCCTGAAGTGTCAAATTCTTGTTAGACACCAGGCAGAAAAATCCCTCACGGCCTGTGATTGAAGCCTTTTTGAGTATATTTTTTGCCTCGCTCTCGCTTAGTGTCGCAAGTTTCGTCTGATACGAATACTCGCACTCGACGAGCGGATTGTTTATTCTGTACTTCTTGGGCAATTTCCTGTTGTTCTCTATGCTTTGTTGGATATTTTCGGTTTCAATGAAGAGCCGCTCAACCTTCCTTAATTTGGATTCGATTTGTTTCTCATACAAATCTTCAGAGAAAAATAGGTAGTTGATTCTGCTAGGGAACTTCTTTTTTAGACCATACACACCATATCTTTCATCAACAAGTTCTGCCTCAGACTTGTTGAAGTTCTTTAGCCATGTAGTTTCATCGCTCTTGTTCAACTGCCTGGCAGTAAGGAATTTCAGTTTAGAGTTCTCGATACGTTCGAGGTTCTCTTTACGGTTACCCCCTCTGTCAAGTACAATCATCGACCCCTTACGCAGGCGATGATTTACCTGATTGAAGGTGTCGTTGAAATGAATCTGGTCGTTCACGTTGCCCTCACGAACGGTCATACCTATTGGGACATTAATCGGGCTGGAAAGCTCGCTTAAGCCAATTGTGAGTTGCTTTTTGTCTGGGCGATGGTCACGGCTGTAGTCGTACTTGCCCAGAGGGCATTTATCGCCATACAGGATGAAGCTCGTCCAGTCCATATTGATGTCGGTGTGTTCAAAATCGAATATCTCAAACAACATGTCCTGTACATCTGCGATGATCTCCTCATAGTTCTCACCTATAGTTTCCAGGACTCGATAAAGTGTCCTTTGTTCGAAATATTCAAGATTGAAGATGTCCAATACCTCATCGCGGTTAATCCAATCAGCACCTTTTGTAATGCTCTGGTTCTCGGTGAGTTTGTAACTCAAAAGAGCCTCGATGAGTGAGTTGATGTCTCTCCCTCGCTTCTTGTGTTTTCCAAATATCTTTGAAAAGCCCAGACGTTGGTAATACTTTTGCACCGCAAGGACAGTACCAATAGGAAAAGATATATTGTTGTTAGGTATAATTACTTCTGTTCTTAGTTTTGTTGTTTGTGTCATAAAATAACATTACTAAGAACTTCTATTTCTATTCAACTGTCAGACTTGGGTTATATATAAAATTATTTTAGATGTCAGCAATAGAATGGAACTAAAAAAAAACATAACCCTAGATGAAAGCCAGATATTTAATGAGATATTTGAAAGTAATAGAATAAAGTTTAATAGAATTAAAAAGGCGTTAACTATCCTAAAAAAATTAGAAATAATAAAGAAGAAAGACAGAAAATATGAGTTTAGCCGGAAGAGTATATTTGATGGAATGGAACTAATTAGAAATTTCCTGAGTCATAATATTGATGAATTAATTAAAGAAGAAGAACAAAAATCCCTTGATGAATTTCCCTAGACCTTTTCTCTCAGTTTTCCATGCTGCGACTATCACTTTCAACGACACGGTTGCTGTAAAAATAATAGAAAATCAGAACGGAAAAATATTTATTAAAAGATATTTCCCGCCAGAATAAGCGTTTTTTAAAGATTGTTCTGAGAGGTCATTCATATACCTTAATTAGAAAAGTTAATCTCTTAAACACTCATCTAATATTAATCCCTTTTTTAGAACCAAATAATTGTGTTTTTTTCGCAATTCTGATGAATATCCGCTTGGCAAAGATGCGCTAAAAACATCAGTACCATTACTTTTTATTATATCCAGTGCAGGGATAAAATCAGCATCTCCAGAAATAAGAATACAACAATCACATTCTTTTCTAATTATGCTTTTTTCCAACATCTCTGTGGCAATCATTACGTCAATACCTTTTTCCTTTGTTTTAATATTCCCAACACAAAAATTGCAGTTTTCTTCGGCTTTTGGTTTACACAACTCACATAAATCTAATTTGGAAATAATATGTTGCCTTTCTTCTAAAATCTCTTTGGTAGAATTCTTCTGAAGCTTTCTCGTTTTTACCTCAAATTTTGGTAACTTTTTTAAGTTTTCTAAAAATTTTATATGACTCCAATATACCTTCTTACCATCGTTTATATGAGGGATGGAATTGTAATAAATGGTCTTTTTACGATTGCACTCAAATTCAAGACAAACAAATTCACACAGTTTGAAGAAATCAATGCTGCTAGGGTTTATACTCATCTTTTTAATATTATGATAAAAATTGTTTCCATCAATGAATACTATTGCATCTTTACCATAGTCAACTGTGATCCCTCCTTCAAACACAACATCCCTCAGAAAAAGTTTATATAAGCCCAGTATTGCCCCACATATGTAGAACCATACTGGGGACTTAATACCTATCACTTCTATCTTATAATATATATATTTTTCTATGAAATCGGCTGTGGGACAAAATAAAGTTTATCCTATCCAGAAGAGATTATGCCATAACACGGTGCAGAAATCTGCAGTGTCTATCCTGTCCTCTGATATCCCGCTCTCTGACTGGTTTCTCCTAAAATATTCACGAAGGTAAGTGTGTGTATCATTCACAAACCGTTGCAGCATCTGCTTCCACTTCCACGGACCTTTCACGGTCGCATTCTTTTTTGGAATCAGATACATCATCACATCATCTCCAAATTTCTCCTTCATAAGCTTCACATACATCTGTGCACTGTAGTACCTATCCAACCTTATGCTGGTAAGACCTGCTGACTCTGCCATCACAACTGCCTTTATAAAAGCGGCTTTCTCACTCTGGAAACTTGTCCCATATGTTATATACATCCTGGTGTCTAAATCCATCAGTTTGAACGAGTAGATGAATTGCTTTTTCGTCTTTTTCTCCAAAGACTTTTTTGTCTTTCTTTTGGATTTGCCGGCAGTTTGAGAGTCTTTTGCCTTGTCTTTAAGCTTCTGCGCCTCTGAGGCATAGTG
>BDTY01000012.1 GCA_002897955.1 archaeon BMS3Bbin15 | reverse complement strand
ATTATATCAAAGACACTGTAAAGTTCAATGTGAAAGGGATACCCAATGATTCAAAGGAACTTTACACTAAACTCAGCTTCGTGGCATACCAGATGATGATTCTTAACAATATACAAAATGGCATAGAGCCTGTTAATTCTTTTGCCAGATATTTCTGAAATTGCACTGTTAGACACAGAGAGAAGAAGTCTGAATTAGTGAAAGCCATGTAAAAATGTTGGATTTTGAGGTCTGATGCAGGGTGAAGGAGGAAGTTGGCTGATTAAGAGACCACAGTTCCACTGATTTTCTATAAATTTTAACCGGAAGATATAGGAGAAGGAGTTTCGAATCAATCTTATCCAATTAGAACCAGAGTTTTGAGGGGGTAATTGGATGGTCTCCTTGATACAAAAAGTTAAATAGTGTACAGTTGACATATACGATTGGTGTATAGGATTAGTATATGCCATTGTTTTATCACTAAAAATACCTCTCTTCCGGGACTGATAGAGGTTTCGAGAAGAGGGATTATTCCTACTTATATATCACTAGAAAATGCGACTGTGCCCCTCAGCGGCCTTCCACGCGTGTAACTGATGTCAAGGCTCGGGGAAAAGAAGGAGATCATCTGAGATGGATTTTGAAAAAGAGAGGACAATGGGAGTCTTTGGCCTTTCTCTGGGTGACAAAATATCGGAAGTTGGGCTGGAGTCGTTGAAGACTTACCAACGATACCTTGAGACACGCCTCAGCTTTCCTTTTATGGCGGAGTTCGATAGGGAAATAGGACCGCGAAAGTCCGTCAGGATTAGGGTTCACGGTCTAGAAGACATGGAGAATGTGTGGGAAGGAAAGAGGCAGTGTGTCCCCCCTTGGCAGAAATCAGTGTTTCTTACAGATAGGGAGCAAACTTCCAGTTGGTGGAGGACTACAGCTCATGGTTCGCCAAGTATAGGTAGAAACAACATGACAGAAGGAAGTGGAGAAAGTTTAAGAGCGATCGTCGGTGAAAGGGTCTATTTGGTGTGGGTTGATATGCTCCATTGCCTTGTCCCAGATGGCAGGACTCACCGTTTGGCACCTATGATTGCGGCAATGCTTCAATACGCTTCGAGGATAAACCTCGAAAAATGTGGAAAGAAAGCAGAAAGAGGGACCGTTGCAAATGCCTTATACTGCTCTGAAGGAGCTTCTTATGAAGAAGGGAGAGATATACTCTTACCCGTTGTTGAAAGGTTGCTGAAGGATTCTAGGGTAAGATATAAGCGTACAAATTCAAGGGGTGAAGACTACAGTATCGCAGAGGAGGCTATCGGGGAGTACTTGAACTGGTACAACATGCCTTGGGAGGAGTACTATTGAAAATCGCTTGCAATTTCTGTGGCAGAATGGAAAAGAAAAAAAAGGTTGTTAACTTCTATGGATTAACGTTTTGCAGGAAATGTTCCACTAGGCTAAAATTAACAAAAAAACGTTCAGCGCTTGGAGATTATGTTCCTGTACTTGATCAGTATGTCGTGGAGTACTTAAAATACAAGGATATGGCCCCTACCAAGACGCAGATCGCAAGGTTAAAAGCCATGGGTGCTCTCTGCATGATTATGAAAAAAGAGGTGGCCATTGCCCTCATGGTTTACAACAGTATGATGGGGACGGAAAATCGTTATATAGATTTAATGACAGGTTTTCTGGCTACGAGGGCTTTTCTACTGAATAACCCCTCCATAAAATCCGTGTTCATGCAGGATAAAGTGTTCGTGCAGGATAAAAGTTCGGCAGAAACCTCCTATGCGGTCTTTCAAAGCCCTGATTTTGAATTTCTCATCAAACTTGCAGAAAGGGTGTTTAAAGACATAAGCCTCACCTTGATGTTTAAGCTAGGTTTTTCTGATTATGTTTTTGATGAAGGTACCGGCGAGTACCGATTGGAACATAACAAGTGGTTCAAGGGACGATATGAGGACTGGGAGGCCTTCAAGGGGTCAGGGGATTTCAAGAAATATGTCATGGCCCTGTTCAACTTCATACACGATCTCTTGGACGACTTTCTACGCTTTACCGGCACAGACGAAGAATATATTACACGCCTAAACGAATTGGTCGAAAGGTAAAAATGACGTGTGGGGAATATAAAAGAAATAACAGTGAGGTTTGAATATGCATCTCTTCCTCTTCTTACCATATTCAGACCTTTTCTGGCACCGGGGTGAAGAATCAGTTGAGAACAAATCCACGGAAAAACAAATATAAAACCCAGCTATGGCTATCGAATTTATGTGTTTTCTGAGGGCAGGAGTAAGGCTTATGGGAAGAGTGAAATTGAATGTATGTGAATTTTCAGGATAAAAGCATGCAGTAGAGGATTTCTTGTTTTATTCAGAAAGATCAGAACGAGAGTAAAGGCAAAAATTCAAATATCAATGGAATTTTAGATAGTGCCTACAGAATACGAAAATGAACATCAGGTGGTGCTTCCCAGACCAGGGTCTGAGATGGACATCGGCAAGACGCTGACACATAAAAAATTTGCATTCCAGAATTACAAGAAGAAAATGTCTACATCGGAGAATGCAAGGTTAATAGACCATTTTCCTGAGGCAGTGGACAGATATATCAAAGACGGTACAAGGGTGGAGAAACTTTATGAAACAGGATATACTGAATGGGAAATAAGTTTCTTCACGGGATTACCAGGATATGTGGAGACGATTCAAGAATTCAAGAAAAAGGAACAGTTCCGGTAAAGGAAAGGTAGAGGGTCATATGACACTATGTTGGATTAAATGTCTCTGGAGGCGTAGGGTGTCAAATTCAGACACTGGTTCTGGACCATCTCCAGCCTTCACAGAAATGGCAATATGTGGTCATCCTTGAAGAGTTCCTTCCTGATTCTCTCTTTTTCGCCCTCACTCATATCGTCGTTATGGCGGACCTCATTATATAAGACCATCTTTTCTAGAAGCTCTGGCCTGAGGTCAGACATCTCTTTCTTCAAACGTCTGAAACCCTCTCTGGTTATGACCTTGTGATCTGAGAGATAATCATAGAAGGTCAGCAGAGCTTCATAGACATCATCGAATATCTCATAATCTATATCATCCGTCTCTAAGATGAACATATGCATAATACTCTTAAAATCAGATTCAACTTTGGCTATGTCATCATAGAGGAAATCACTGCTCTCTGATTTCCGGGCTATGAACTCCATGATATAAACCAGGGTGTAGAATATATCGAACTTCTTGGCGGGGAGAAGAGACGAATCCTTGGCAAGATGGTACTCAAAGGCCTTGAGTCTGTCGCTGTTATATATCGTCGTCATCCTCGCAATCTTCTCCCAGTCGTCTTCCTCCTCCAGCCTGATGAACCGTTCATAGTCATGAGGCCTTAGAAAATATGCATTCAGGTTGTTTATTTTGTTATCGGTCATGATTTTGCAGAGCATATAGTTGTTCGTAGCCTGCTCGTCGTTTCTGTCCAAGATTAATGCCTTATCCAGAATCTCTTCAGCCTCCCTCAAATTGCCTTTCATCATCAAGGTGTATCCCAGGTCTGAGTAATATGTAGCCTTTTCTGGGTCCAGGGCAATGGCCTTCCGATGTTTTTCCTCTGCCTTTTCCAGGCATCCTAAGTATGCCAGAGCACGGGCCATATTATTGTAGGCATCTGCCGGGTTTTCAAGAAAACTTGCAAGGTGAGTATAATATTCAACGGCCAGCATGGGCATGAACTTCTCCACCAGAAAATCGCAGAGGTCATTATAAGCACGAACGACATCGTCTTTTGAAAAGTGCTCCTTTAAGGTCTCAAATCCCCTATCAAGATAGTACTTGGCAGTCTCTTCTTCATCCTCGAGTATATACGCAAACCCGAGGGCTAAAAGGGAAGGATAGTGCTGTGGACAGCCTTCAATGATTTCCTTTAGGTGTCCTATCTTTTGCTGATTATCCATCAGCTCCCCGAAGAAGGGCATTACAATGGGGATTGCCATCTTTGCAAGGGCAAAGTCTGCCTCTCTCCATGCCCTGGTTTCCGTAATCTTCTTGGGCCCTTTGTCCTTCTCCATGCAGCACTTCTTGTATTTTTTCCCGGAGCCGCAGGGACACAGGTAATTACGCCCGATCTTAGTCTTAGACATACACCCACCTTTTATCTCCTTCACCAGATGCCTGGAGAACCGTCTCCACCGGACTCGCCCACAAACCTCTCTCATAGGCAGGCATAGAGCACCACTGGGTAGAGCTTCTCCCTGTCCTCAGAGGTATCATCGGATAGAAGACATCTCTCAATTGACCATCGCTGACGCTGCGCTGCCTGGGCATGCTCACCCAGAGTCCCTTCTCATTCTCCATAACCTTCACTCCGTGGACCGCGAACTCCCCCAAGGTGACATTGGCGTATGCTTTTACCCTGCCTGAGCCTATTATTCTGAAAATCCTGATATCAGTTATCTCCATAGGCATTACACTCACACCTTTCAGAGTTACGGGGGCGGGCCTCTCACTCTGGAGCGTGTCTATACTCGCCGAAGCGAAAGTGCGCTGCAGGCTTCCATCCAGCTACGCCTGCTATTCCCTATGAGATGACCCACATCAACCTTATTTATGTCATTCCCCATTTTTTAATCTTGCTATTTGGCAAGCTGAACTTCCGGTGCAACCCACGGAACAAGATATATCAAAGATACAATACAAAATAGAGAAAATAGGTGCCCAAAAGCTTATAGGAGCACGAGTTTTAGGTTTCGCTAATAAGCCACGAGAAATATCTGATACCTTACTCACTAGTGTCATGCCAATTTAGTTATGAAACATAATACTTGGATAGTTTCCTGTCAGCCCTCTCTCTCGTAAACTTCCAATCTATCTTCTTTTTCAGGTCATTCCTTCCCCCAATCCCTGAAGACAGTAT
>BDTY01000011.1 GCA_002897955.1 archaeon BMS3Bbin15 | reverse complement strand
CAACTCCTTTAATTTCTGGTTTGCTCATTTTTTGCTGGTCGAACTTTGCCACTTCCACTATTATTTTTGTTACAGGTAGTATTTTCTTCAGCTTCTCAATCAGTCTGAGGTGTGTCTCAAGTTTATGTTGAATACTGGGCGCTAACCAACCTTCAGGTTTACTACGATTATTGAATCTTGGCTTTCTATGCCATAATCTACTTCTCCGTGTCCGTCTGTAACCCTTCTTTTGCTCAATTAATTTAGATATTCTTTTTCTCAAGGTTAGTTCACCTGATAGTAATTCGTTCTTATCAGTTACTGCACTGAAGCCTATTGTTGAATATCCTGCATCTATACCCAAAGTTATATCCTGTTTTGCTTCACCTGTCGGATATTTTAACTGTATAGTAAATGGTATTCTCTGAATCACACTTGCTTTTTTTTGTTTTAAAAATATTCTTGCTTTTCTTGGTGTTGTAGGCATCAAAGGTTGTTTGTGCATATTTATGACAGGAACTCGCAAGTCCTGTCCACTCCTGCCAGAGTGTAAGTCCTCATCGGAGCTGTTATCAGCCAGTACTTTGTAGGGCACACTGAGAGTTTCCTCTCTGGTTAATACCTCACTTACAGAGCAGAGAACTTGAGGAGTATTCTCTGGTGTGTTCTTGAACTCTACCAATAACTTCTGCATATTATAATGCCTCCTAATCAACCAATTGCTCCTGCCCCTCACGGGACAAGCCCACGTGCTTTACCGTGGGTGACTGACTATAGAGTGTGGTCAGACTATCTCTTTGAACATAGACTTTGGTGCGCCACAAACCGGGCATATATCGGGTGCTTCGCCCTCTACAGTGTAGCCGCATCTCTGACATACCTGAAGCGCATCTATTTCTGCATCCTTTCCCGTTTCAACAGCATCCTGAGCCTTTGTGTATAGGTCTGCATGCACCTTTTCTGCCTTTATTGCCCATGTAAATGTTCTGACTGCATCTTTGTTACCCTCTTCCTTTGCTGTCTTTATGAACTCAGGATACATCTCTGTTTTTTCATAGGTTTCGCCATCATGTGCAGCTCTGAGGTTGTCAATAGTATTCCTGATACCACCCATAACTTTAAAATGGCTCATGGCATGCACTGTTTCACTTGCAGCTGCTGCTCTGAATAGCTTTGCCACATTTTTATAACCTTCTTCTTCAGCCTTCTTTGCAAAGGCAAGATATTTCCTGTTTGCCTGACTTTCGCCGGCAAAGGCTGCTTTGAGATTTTCATCTGTTTTACTCATTTTTCAACCTCCTATAACAAATATTTCACGGATTTTTTTGGTATATGATTATTTTTCCTCTGCATAGACTCCTTCTGCAGTGGCATTAACCAGTTCTTCCTGTGACATCTCAGCCAGATTCTCGACTACCTTTACATTCAGTCCCAGACCCTTGGCCACACGTTTGCCATACATGGGGTCGGTTTTGTAAAAGAAGGCTGTCTGTCGTAACTGTATACGTTTTTGGGCTCCTCCGAGGTGTGACACAATATTACCAATCAGATGGTCTCTGTCCATGTCATTCATCACCTTACGATATAAATCTCCGGCCTGCACAAAATCATCATTTGGATGAGTGTATGGCTGGCGAGCCGTCTGACCGGAGATTTTAAAGGCTGGTTCATCAGATTCAGGCTCAGGTTCTGGACCGCCAAAACTGTTGGGGTAGTAATTTATGGAATCTCTCCCGTTTTCGTCAAATCGCATAAACCCGTCTCGCTGATAATTGTTTACCATCGCACCCCTGGCAGAATTTACAGGCAGTAAATGGTAGTTAGGTCCCAGACGGTGGAGATGAGCGTCATGATAGCTGAAGAGTCTTCCCTGAAGCATCTTATCTGGCGAGGCAGCGATACCTGACACGAAGCTGGCAGGAGAAAATGCAGCCTGCTCCACATCGGCAAAGTAGTTTAGAGGATTGCGGTTAAGCACCAGACGTCCCACTATAACCGGTGGGAAATCATCATGCGGCCATACCTTTGTGACATCAAAGGGGTCAAAACGATAATTTTCAGCCTGTTCTGAAGTCATTATCTGTACTTCCATCTTCCATGACGGATAATCACCACGTTCAATTGCTTCATACAAATCTCCTGTGGCATGGTCAGGGTTTTCTCCTGCCATGATTTCAGCTTCTTTTCGTGTCAGATTCCGGATTCCCTGTTCTGTCTTGAAGTGGTACTTTACCCAGAAATATTCACCACTGTTGTTATACCACTTAAAGGTATGGCTGCTGTAACCATTCATATGACGGTAATCTATTGGCGTGCCACGGTCAGAAAAAAGTATGGTCACCTGATGAATAGATTCAGGTGTAAGAGAGAGGAAATCCCAGAACATCTCAGGGTCCTTGAGGTTGGTTGCAGGATTGCGTTTCTGTGTATGTATGAAATCAGGAAACTTCAGTGGGTCACGAATAAAGAATACAGGGGTGTTGTTCCCTACCATGTCATAGTTCCCTTCCTCTGTGTAAAATTTAACAGCAAAGCCTCTGGGGTCGCGTGCAGCATCTGCTGAACCCTTCTCTCCACCTACAGTGGAAAATCGTACGAAAACACTGGTGCGTTTTCCAATTTCAGAGAGAAACCTGGCCTTTGTATATCTCGTAACATCGCCGGTAACCTCAAAATAACCATATGCACCAGCTCCTTTTGCATGAACCACACGTTCTGGGATGCGTTCACGGTTGAAATGGGATAGTTTTTCCAGCAGATGGACATCCTGCATCAGGATATATCCTCTTGTACCTGCGGTCATGGAGTTCTGGTCGTCATCAACAGGAGCTCCGAAATTGTTTGTAAATGTCTTCTTTTTTTCTGTCAATTTAAAAACCTTCTCAATACTCCTCACATTTCAACTGGAAGTAGCTGGCTGGGTGGTCACATGAAGGGCATTCTTCAGGTGGTTCATAACCATAATGGACATATCCACATTTTCGGCAGACCCAGTAAACCTTTCTCTCTTTCTTGAATACTGTTCCTTCTTCAACTTCTTTCAGTAATTTTTTATATCGCTTTTCGTGATGCTCTTCAGCTCTGGATATTGCCATCAGTCGTTTTGCAATGTCTGCATATCCTTCTTCTTCAGCCACTCTTGCAAATTCGGGATACATTTCAGTATTTTCGTAATGTTCCCCACCAATGGCAGCCTTCAGGTTATCTATTGTATTGCCAAGTGTGGTTGGGGCTGTGGCCTCCACAATGATTTCATCAGGATTCTCAGGCAATTTCTGTTTTAGTTCATTAATCAACCTGAAGAGCCATTTTGCATGTTCTCTTTCATTGTCAGCAGTTATGAGGAAGATTTCCGAAATCTGTTCATAACCTTCTTTTTTGGCAATTTTTGCATGAATTGTGTATCTATTTCTTGCCTGAGATTCTCCAATAAATGCCTTTGTTAAATTTTTAATTGTATTTTCCATAATTTTTCAGCCTCCTTATTCCGATGGTGCATAATAGCATCTTTTTGGCGATTTAACTTTACCTTCCTTTTTCATGCTTTTTATAATCTTTGATACCTCTTTAGTCTCAATACCAGTTAAATCTGCAATTTCTCCATACTTCAGGGGTTTTCCTGCATTTTTCATAGCTTCGAGCACTTCAACTTCTTTCTCACTCATAACATACCACCTCCATCTTTATTGCTATATTCGTTATAATTCACTGGAGAGATATAAACCTTTGGTTTGTTTATCGCAACTATATGTTGAGAAAAATTCGAATTTCGTAAATATTATGTATAGCATTATGTATTATTAGTTACCAAGTAATAATATTCGTTTACAAAAATGACTTACTTCGTTATATTTATTCAAAATATCGTAATCGTATTATGGAAGTGATAGGAATGCTCGACGATAAATATTTGAAAATAATTGAGATTTTTCGCAATGATGCTCGAACTCCCTTTACAGAAATAGCAAGAAAGCTTCATGTGAGTGAGGCGACAATAAGAAAAAGAGTGAAAACCCTTGAGAAGACCGGGGTAATAAAGGGATATACTATAATTGTTGACCCTGCAAAGATGGGATTTAACACTGTGGCACTTATTGGTATAAACACGAATCCTGACATGTTTTTAAGTGTGGCAGAGAAGCTGACAATGTTTGATGAGGTACGTTTTGTTGCAACCTCAACCGGTGACCACATGATTATGGCAGAGGTGTGGACAAGGAATGGAAAGGAGTTATCATCGATTATTTCTGAAAAGATAGGAAAACTCCAGGGGATTACACATATAAGGCCTGCAATACTTCTTGAAAAGCTCAAGGAAGTTTAATAACAAAAAATATTTAAGTTAAGCAGAAGTAGTATAACCGGTGTGTTTCTATGACAGGAAGTGAACTACCCACGACTAAATTCGTGGGCTTCCTGAATCATAGGTGGAACTTGTGCTAGACCTCGAACAGGCATCAAATCGGTGTATCCCAACCCTACTTTTTTCATTCCTCTGTGTAATATATTTATGGCAGCATTAACATGTCTATCAAGAATCAACCCACAGTAAGGACAGTTATGTATTTTAATATTAAGGATTTTCTTGACTATTTTACCACACGAGGAGCATTCTTGAGACGTGTTTTTAGGATTTACAAAAGTTACTACTTTACCGGCCCATTCTGCCTTGTATGCAGTAAACGATTGCAACATATTCCATGACACGTCTGATATACTTTTAGCTAAATGATGATTTCTAAGCATGTTTTTTATCTTCAAATCTTCAAAGGCAATAAAATCGTATTTCTCCACAAGCTCCCTGCTAAGTTTATGATGGAAATCCATTCTTTGCTGTCTAATTCGT
>BDTY01000010.1 GCA_002897955.1 archaeon BMS3Bbin15 | reverse complement strand
AGAGTTCTTTCCTTTTGAATTCGTCCCACTCAGTAACAATCATAATATATTTGCTTTTTTTAACAGCCTCCATGGGGTCCTCATATAGTTTTAACCTTTCATGTTCTCCAAAAATCTTTCTGGTTTCATTCAGTGCCTTTGGGTCTGTTGCATGAACTTTTGCACCTTTCATAAGAAGGCTGGTTATAATTTTTATGGATGGAGCTTCTCTCATATCGTCGGTACCGGGCTTGAAGGCCAGGCCGAGAATGGTTATATCTACCCCTTTAAGAGAACCAATATTTTTCTCGAGTAGCTCAATCAGTTTTAATGGCTGGAGCTCGTTGAGTTCAAGGGCAGCATTCAGAATAGTAGGTTTATAATATACCTCTTTAGCCTTGCCCACAATAGCCTTGACATCTTTCGGGAAGCAGCTTCCGCCAAAACCTATGCCTGGATTTAAAAATTTCGGTGAAATCCTCGAATCCATTCCCATTCCCTTTGCCACTTCATAGGCATCAATATCCAGCTGCTTGCAGATATTGCCAATATCATTGATAAAGCTGATTTTAGTTGCCAGAAAGGAATTGGTTGCATATTTTATCATCTCAGCAGTTTTAGGATTGGTTTTCATAATCTGACACTTAAAATCTTTATAGAGTTCCAGCAAAATATCTGTTGATTTCTCATCGATTCCGCCAATAACAATCCTGTCCGGGTTCATAAAATCCTCAATGGCTTTACCTTCTCTTAAAAATTCGGGATTCATTGCAACGCCGAAATCTTTTCCAGCTTTTTTACCAGAATATCTCTCTAAAATAGGTAACACCGAGTGCTCTGTTGTACCTGGCACAACCGTGCTTTTAACAATTACCAGGTGATATCCTTCTTTATCTTTTAGTATTTTTCCGATATCACGGGCAACTTTTTCCACATATTTCAGGTCTATGTAATCCATAAGGCCTGAGGGAGTACCAACACTGATGAATGACAAATCTGTTTTTTCAACAGCTTCCCTTAAATCTGTAGTGGCTTTTAGAGTTTCTCTGGTCATATGCTTCTTCAGCATCTCCTCCAGCCCATCTTCGTAAATCGTGGTGATAGAACTGTTAATCTTATCAACCATTTCTTTATCCACATCCACGCAGATTACTTCGTTTCCCAATTCAGCAAAACATACACCTGTAACAAGCCCGACATACCCTGTGCCAATAACTGAAATTTTCACTTTCCCACTACCTCTATAAAATAGAAACCTCGGCTCATATTTAATTATTTCTTCTGCATAAGGGTAACAATAATGTAATTGTAATAAATCACCACTTCAAAAGTTTTAAGTATGGAATCATATTTATTTTTAAGGGTGTATTGTGCATAATGCCTCTTGTTATGTTGTCAAAATTATTTGTTAAGAAGGTGTAATTCAATGGATAAGACGGTTCTTATAACAGGTGGAGCAGGATTGGTAGGTTCAGAATGCTGTAAACTCTTTTCTGAAGAGGGATGGAATGTAGTAAGTGTTGACAATAATATGCGCGGAAAAATCTTCGGGAAAGAAGGTAGCACAGAGGATAATCTATCAAAGCTCATAAAGGAATATAACATTGAACACCATGAAATGGATATCAGAGATGAGAAGATAATACCCTTAATAGAAACGGCTGATGCAATAATCCATACCGCTTCTCAGCCGTCTCATCCACGCTCTATTGAAATACCCCTGGAAGATTTCCAAATCAATGCTTATGGTACGGTATTTCTTCTTGAAGCAGTAAGGCAAAATAATAAAGAGGCACCCTTTGTATTCTGTTCATCAAACAAGGTATATGGAGAGGTACCCAATTACTATTCCTATCAGAAAATGGGTAAAAGATATGAACCCATTGACCCGACTATCTGGGATGGATTTGATGAATCACTTAGAATAGACCAGAATATGCACACACCTTTCGGTGTAAGCAAGGTTGCTGGCGATTTATATACACAGGAATATGCCAGACTCTATGGTCTTAAAACAGGTGTGTTCAGAATGGGGTGCATTACAGGTGGGGCTGCAAAGGCTGTGGAGATGCATAACTGGGAACCATACTTTGTTAAAAAGGCTTTAACCGGGGAGACACTCACAATCTTCGGCAATGGTGGTTACCAGTTGAGAGATGTTATCCATGCGAGGGATTTGGCTATACTCTTCCATGAATTTATAAGGAACCCACGTTCCGGAGAAGTTTATAACATTGGAGGCTCCAGAAAGAATTCCATTTCACTTCTTGAATCTTTTGATTTGATAGAAGAAGTTACTGGAAAGAGGATGAATTATAAAATGGGGCCAGAGAGAGAGGCTGACCATATCTGGTGGATTTCGAACATAAACAAGGCAAAAAATCACTATCCTGAATGGAATATACGTATAGGGCTTGAAGAGGTGTTTACTGACATATATGAGGCCTTAGCACCTCTTTATAGGTAGTAATATTTAAAAGGGGAATATATAAGATGTTGCTTAATAATAGGAGAAAACTTCTTGAAAGATACTGCAGAAATAAAATAGTCCTGGATATTGGATGTGTTGGTGGAATAGGTGGTAATGGTGAAGATGACAAATTCACACATGATATTATAAGGAACGTGGCAAAAGAAGTTGTTGGGCTGGATTATAATAAAAAAGCAGTGGAATACTGGAACATAAGAGGTTATAATCTGATACATGCCGATGCCAGTGAGCCCAATTTAGACCTTGGGAAGAGGTTTGATGTTGTCTTTGCTGGTGAAGTGATTGAACATATTGAAAATCAGGGTATTTTTCTGGATAATGTAAAGAAACACCTGGATGAAGAAGGTATATTTATACTAACAACACCCAATGCCCATGATATAGCCTACCACATAAATAGAATCCTGTTCCGAATTAAAGATGATTATGATATATGCAAAAACATAGGACATGTTGTAGTACATAGCTATGGAACCCTTAAATCTCTCCTGGAAAGGCATGGCTTCAATATTGTAGAGACCCATTACGTCAACAGTATTTGCTTAACATGGAGAAGAAGTTTATTAAAGATTATCACTTATTTTTTCAATGATTTCGCAGAATCAGTCCTGTTTGTAGCCAGGACTAGGAAGGAAAAGTGAAATGATTAACGTTTACTTCCGTAAAGGTGGTCACCCGGCTTATGATGAGACAATTGCTGGAGGAGATTATATATGAAATTAGTTATGGATAGATTTGAAATAATTCAAAGATATGTCAAAGGGAAAGAAGTTTTGGACATAGGTTGCTTTGGGGGCTTACCAAAACAGGTTAGTAAAGGCCAATGGCTACATAAAAGGATAAAAGAAAATAGTAGAACCGTTCTGGGTGTGGACATTAATGAAGAAGGTGTTAACAAAGCTCGAAGGTTAGGATATAATCTCATATGCGAAAATGTGATGACCATGAAATTAAACAAAAGATTCGATATTATTATCGCAGGTGAATTAATAGAACATTTGCCTGACCAAGGAATATTTTTGGAACAAGTCAAACGTCATCTCAGAGAGGATGGATACTTTATTTTAACAACCCCAAATGCAGATTATATGGCCAGATTCTTGAGGAAGTTTTTCAGGTTGCAGGGAGGAATATTTACAGCTAAGGAGCATATCATAATCCATCATGCAGAAAGCTTGAGTAATCTCCTAGAAAGTCACGGTTTCAAAATAGAAGAAGTTGCATACTGGCAAGATTTCATACTCAATACAGGAGTGAAAAGAAAGATGTTAATTCCACTATTAAAAATTTGGAAGGATATGGCGAGCAATATTATAATTGTAGCCAGGATTAAGAAGGGAGAGTGAAATGATTAACGTTTATTTCCGTAAAGGCGGTCACCCGGCTTATGATGAGATATTAAATTATCCCCCCGATGGTGTTGTGTACAAAGAGGCTACTCTATTCAGGGGGGCTGAAGGACCAAGACCACCAATTACTCATAGAGCCAAGCGTTTTGCTCTCAGAATTTACAGGAATTTTACAGGAAATATAAATGCAATCCCACTGAGATGCGATGAAGATTTAATATATTCATCTGGAGGATTAATGATAAAATCAAATAAACCATGGGTCACTGATGTCGAACATGTATATTCACTTGTAGGTTACCAGCATAATAATTCAAACATAGATGAAATTAAATCCAAAACTGTGCAGCATATAAAAAAATCCAGATGTAAAATTCTTCCTTGGAGCTATGCATCCCTTAATTCTATAAAATCCTTCTTTGGAAAACAATTCGAGGAAATTGAAGATAAATTCGAAGTTGTATATCCGGCTATGCATATTGAAAACGAAAAAATTGAAAGAAGACATGGAGATACTATAAACTTTCTTTATGTTAGTAGAAATATCTGGGGTAAATGTGGTCATGAAGTTCTTAAAGCCTTTGATAGTATCTCTGGGAAATATGATGTCTCTTTAGTTTTTCTATCCAATACATCGCCTGAAATAAGGAAAAAATTTGAAAATAATTTGAAAATAAAGTTCATTGAAGCCCCGGTGCCACGGGAAAAGGTACTGGAATCATATAAAAATGCCGATGTCTTTGTTCTCCCTACACTATTCGATACCTTTGGATTTGTTTATCTCGAAGCAATGTCTTACGGACTCCCAATTATCGCATCTAATCCTTTTGCGGTGCCAGAAATTGTAGAGGATGGTAAGAATGGCATGGTAGTAGGTATCGAATATAATTTGTATAATAATAATGGATTGTACAAATTTTCCTCTTTTGAATCTTTATGCAACTATGCTCAGAAAAACATTCAGATGAAATTAATAATAGGTCTAAAAGAGCAGATGGAATAT
>BDTY01000009.1 GCA_002897955.1 archaeon BMS3Bbin15 | reverse complement strand
GTAATCTATAGCTCAAAAGGCAGGTGTCAAGCAGGAAATTCTTGCTGTGGTACGAGAGGATACTTTTGATACCCTTGAGAACAGAGTGCTTAAAGATTTTGTGGTACGCTGTCAGTATGCTGCCATGGAATATATGGATGAACAAAAGGATTTTAGTAATAGCGACAGATATAAGCTTGTAGATGGCTTTAAGGAAATTTGCAGAAGAGTTCTCAAGGATTCCCCCATTGCAGACGTACAGCAAATTAGTACAATGCCAAAGCCAAACTATGTTTTGCAGAATGACTTCAGGTACAAGAAAATATGGAATTGGTATCAGAAATTGCTCAGGCAGGAACAAGTAATTGATGATGCATGGACGTGGCAGTCAAGGCTCTGGTCGGATATTGCGCGGATGTTAGTTTCCGTTGCATTTACGCATAAATCAGATATCTTAGATATACGTCTGCTCGGTGATTCAGATGCACGATTCAGAAGCGAGCAAAATTGTGGATCCTGGTTGTATTCCGATTCTTTGCCAGGACCATTTTATTTAACCTATGACAATACTAACTATATTATTGAGTATATAGATGCATTTCAGGCTAAGGAACATAAAATATGTTGTAACACTGGTGCGTTGGGTGGTCAGTTTTATGCCCTCATAACAAATATCGCAAGTAAGAAAAAAATCTTAGTGGTTTTTTGGACAGTGCATGGTGCAGGAGCAGAACATATAGCATCAATAAAGGAACTTGCTGATATGGCATCGGAAGGTCTTCAGAATAATTATATAGGATTAAGTCTCGAATTTAGTGATGTCCCTCTTGTAGCAGGATGTATATTGCTAAGCAGTTTAGACGATATAAAAGGTCCTGATTCATATATGAGTAAAAAAGGGGATCCTAAGGTTCAGACTATATTGTTGCCATCCAAATCTGAGAAATGGGCTGCTGCTCTCGAAGACATTCAGTATTACATCATATATGTACTGGATCTTTTCAAAGGGGAGAAGAAATGAATTCCTGGGGGTGTGCGATAGATGGGTGCACTGACAGGATAGTTATGTCATCAGAAGAAACATCCGGGCAAGAAAATATTAGAGAGTTTCAAACTCCAGCGTGTGTGATAATGCCAAAGAAAACAACGGGATATTATCAGACAGGAATTGATGCTCAAAAGTCTCGAATCTGTCGAGGCTATGCCTGGCCACCAGAATCCCGCTTCGACCCTGACAATGGAATAAGAAGATTGCCTATAAGTTTAGCCTGGAAATTGCTGATATTGGCAGGTGACCAGAGAGCATCCTGGAAAGTTAGCAGGAATGTCCAGATACCATTGGTCAAGCCAATTGCAGAACATATTACTCAGCAGCTTCCTGATTTACTTGAGCATTTTGTGCTGGCTATACCAAATGATCTGCATGAATACGGCCAGTCAGCTTTAATTAGCGCTATTAAACGAAAGAGTTACGATGTTACTCTTCTTTGGCGGCCTGTTGCGGCTGCTATGGCTTGGTGTGACGGTCTGTCAAATGCTGAAAAGACACAAATTGAGGATGATGACAATTTAATTGTAATTCATCTCGGAGCTGATATTTTCGAGTTCAGTTCCATGAGGTTGAAAAAGAAGACGATTGATGATAAAGAATATGTTGTTCCGATAAGGTCTCGACCAAAAGACAATAAGATTATGTCAGGAGTATCATTAGTAGCCTCTGCTGCTGAAAACTTAATATATAGTTTGTATGGCGGCGAGGCAGATCCCCAGGCAGTATGGCAAGTTTTTTCAGCTTTCCCTGATCTGTGGCAGAGTGTTATAAATGGAAATTATACGCGTGATGAGCATGCAGTCATTAACGTAAATGAAACATGGGAAGCCTGGACTCCAAACGGTAAAATAGAAAAGTCACTTTTAAGTGCACATCCAAAGTCTGAATGGCTGGAGAAGGTGGTTTCAGATTGCGCAAATTTAAAGAATTCTAATTTTATGCCTGATAGCGGGGATGTTGTTGATATTGTTACAAAGCGAATCAAAGATGTTATCAGTGAATGTAATAAGGACAAAGAAATAGTAGGCGCTGTAATTACTGGCAATATGGGGCACTTGCCTTGTGGAGGAAATAAGACTTTAAGAGATGTTGCAATATCCACATTAAAAGAAGCGGGGCTTAACTGTGAAGAATGGGATCGTCCTGTTTCAACATATATATATTCACCTCAGCAATCAGATAACGAACTTATTGCAAAAGGATGTTTGATTTATCAGCAGAGGATAGAGAATGGTCTTCCTACATATCTTGATACATTACCAAAACTTGATATCAGGGCATGGGTAAATTATAAGCATGTATGGAGCCCGCTTGTTAAGGCCGAAGAGGTGGAGGGTGGAACGGATTACAAAAATGTATTAGAAAAAAGATTTGCTGTTACTCCAGGGCAAAAGGAGCTTGAATTCTACCTCAGGCGGGAAGATGCTGATGAATTCAGAAAACTCCCTTTTTCTCTGCCAATTGAAGCCTCTGAGGAAATTGCTCTTGATATGAATGTGACAATGAAACCTGCTCAAGGATTTGCTTCAGTAGAAATAGTCCCCCATAAATCCAAGGCTTTCGGTGCAGAGCATCTTTACCTTGATTGGGCTCAGATGGAGTCAGCGCAATTGCCTATTGAAGATGCAGGTTATGGATACCCTGAGACATTTCGCATTGAAACTCACCCGGAAGTATATATAAAACTGAATAATGTTTTTCAAAGGTACCTTAATACCCAGTTAAATTCATCTAACTATGAAAGAGTAATAGAAGAGTTTCGTGCTAAGGTCAACAAGCCAACGCAGGTGCTTATAGGCACTAAATGGTACTCGTATAGAGTAGTGGATGATAATGGTTTTTTCCCTGATGGCGTAGATGAGACATTAGGTCAAAAGGTGCTCCAGAAGATGGAAGGTGACCTGAATATAATTCTGAATCAGGGGCGCAGGCTATTTGTTGATACAAAATTGAGTTGTCTCAGGCAGGCAGCGGCATGGCTTTTCGCAGCAGCGCCTGGCAATGTTATAGAGCATCTAAGAAATGAAATTAAAAGGGACAGAACTAAAACAGAGAGAGATGTTGTATACGGCGCAGGCAGGTCCTTTACGAGACACAATGATATAGCATTGTTCTTTGAAGTTGCAATTGAGAGAATCGAGGAATCTGAAGCTGGTACTAATGTATGGATTAACTCTATGAGTAAAATATTACAGCATCGGGAAGATGCGCCACAGTGTCTAACCCGCAAGGATGCCCTGTTCTTAGCGCGATTTGCATATAACAGAATGCGCAATCAACTCTATAAGCGAAATATTAAACAAATATTTAAAAATTCTGCACATCTTTTTCTATACCTTCTTAGATGGCGAACAGTAGGCAACTTTCTATCGGAGGGTAGTGAATATGAATTAGGGCAAGATGTTAAAGATGTCCTGGAAGATGCCGCAGAAATATCAACTAAGCCTTATATTAAAGAAGTATTAGAGGAAATTGCTAAATATATAGATTTTAAGGGCAGTAAAATTATAAAAGGGTTTCCTGATGAGTAGGTAGGGGCTTTATGTTATCAGCATAATAGATAGAGAAGCTCTGAAGAATCTTGATTCAGTCCTGGAAGAAATATGGAGACAATTATGATTAGTGAACTACCCTGCGGCAGAGACCTCAGGGTGTCTGAAAATTGCATGTTTATGTTCGGTGTCATTCCCGCTCTTGTCCTCGCTTGTCGGGGATCGGCCGGGAACCCTTCAACTTGTTCGAGATTACAAAAATGATTCCGGACAAGCCAGAATGACAGAAA
>BDTY01000008.1 GCA_002897955.1 archaeon BMS3Bbin15 | reverse complement strand
AATCACCAAGCCTATTTGACGTCCTTATATGATCCAGACTTATTTTTGCCTTAAACTTATTAATTTCATCAATCATCGGTTTGTAAAACACCATTGTTTCTTCAACAAATTCCTTTACATAATTATTTTCTATCTCAAACTCAAGGGATTGCAGTTCTTCAACGTTTACATGTTCCAGGGTTCTCTCTTTTTCTTTAAGGAATTCAGAAGAGTAAAACTTCTCTATTGTGAAACCGCCACCGTTAGTGAAACCAAACTTATAAGCCTCTTTACCCTGTATTCTTTCCATAGGCACATCATAAGTTATTTCCCATGCTTTCTCGTCCCCGGTTTTTGTTTCATCCACAGCATATTTGCTTATGTGCCGTAAAATATTTCCCTCTCTTATGTAGTTTAAAGTTTTTCTTCTCGTTCTTGCTTTTGGTTCATCAGTTATTTTTACTATCATATACATTTCCCTCCTATTTATTGTGTCCTCCCTGATATCACATATCCTGCCAGTTGGGGTTATATGCGGGCTGTATTTCATATACACTTCTCTCTGTCAGTCTGTAACCACCCACTATTTCATCTATATGTAGTTCTTTCTGTATGTTAAATCTAACTGATTCATAAATTTTCTGAGCTCCACTCCTTACGGCCCCAGATGACATTAATCCCCTGCTTCTCTGACGGCCTGGTGATTCGTCTGCCTGCCTGAGAGGTCGTTAAATGAGACTTCTCACCTGGTTAATGTTTCTTTACTTGTTGCATGTTTTAGATGTGTCTGAAGGCTATTATCCGCTCTTAAGGCTATTTGCCCATTAAAGGCACGCTCCGTTCTCCCCAAAGCCTTCTGTCAATTTTTAAGGCTTTCCTTTTCTTCTGTCTAACTTAACTTAACTTAACCGAACATAGCATAGCAAAACAAGCAAGCATAGCGTAGCGAGCATAGCAAACAAGCAAAACAAAACAAACAAACAAAAATACTCTGCTACAGCTCTTAGCAGATGAGAACATGCAATTACTACAGGGCCTTTCTGGTAATATGGCTGTGTGCGGGTGGCAGGGGCGTGGCGGTGGTGCGGCGGAGACGTGGTGGGGTGTGGTGAATTTTTTCTCTGGATAGACTTTGCTTAGAGGGGGGTGGGATTTCCTGCTCAGGAGTGTGAAATAAAAGTGGCTTTGCTCCTTAAGTAGCGTTTGTTCCTAAAGTCGAATAGCCTTATATACAGAGTTAAAATCAGACCTTTGTGGGATTGAAAGTCATTAGTTTCTGGTAGGTACCAGAAACAAAACACCCTCCCTTTATATAGTTCCTTCATTTCTGCACTCTGTGATGTCTAAAAATAGGTTATCTGATTTGAAAGTGTTGTTGGAAGAACTTGATGAGCAGGGTTTACCTCCCTCCCAGGCTCAAATACTTAAAGAAATCGGCCTGATGAAAACAATGGGAAACTATATGTTTCTCCGTGAAATTGCAAATAAAGCTGGAATCAAACTCCCGCCTCTTAAAAAAGGCCCAAGAGGGGCAAGAACAGACAAGAGAGAACGGTTGACAATAGGCCTGAAAGAGATTAAAGAGAAGGGGATATCTCTCACATCTCAAAAAAGCATTCTCAGGTATTGCAAGCTCGCAGGAAATAGAGATGAGTATATTTTGCTTCGAGATGTAGCGAAGGAAAACAATATCATATTACCACCCCCTCGCCGTTATTCTACATACATTAAAAAAGATGAAGTCGCATGTGTTATTAAAAAAACAGAAAAGAATAAACTGATAATTCTAGGATTGAATGATGCAATGTATGCCCTGTTTAATCCAGCAAAATTAAAAGAAATTGTAGAAAGAGCAAACGTCACAGAAGAGGGGCTGATTGAAAGTTTGCAGGCTGGCAGGTGGAGAACATCCTGTGGTCAGGCCAATCAGACTCTTCTGAATTCCTCAATTTTGGGCTCATAGATTGTACCTTCTGCTCTAAGTTGCTCCAGGGCTATGCTAATCCTTTTCTTGCTTATGCCGTGTTTTGCTGTCTCTGCCAGAATTTCACCAAGCTTCGCCGTACCATACTGTTTTTCAATTTTCCTGATTATGCCTAAAATAATCTTATAAACTTCTATCTGTACAATGGCAGAAGAAGGCTGAAACTTCTTCATGTCCCCCCAGTTGTCCCCGACCTCAGCTTCAACCTCCAGAGGAACCTTGAGTCTCCAGGCAGAAGCCATTATTTTCATAATTATGGGTACTACTTCAGAGACGAGGGACTCTTTTACCTCTATTAAGAGTTCGTCATGCACGGGGAGCAATAGTCTGACTTTCTCACCAAAAATTTCCATTGCTTCAGCTACCTGCACCAGTGCTTTTTTCATGATATCTGCAGCTGACCCCTGAATCACTGTATTTACCGCTTCTCTCTCGGCTGCTCTTCTCTTCCAGGGGGTAGAATCATTCAGCCTTGGTAAAGCCCGCTTCCTTCCTGAGATAGTTTCGACAAACCCCTCTTTCCTGGCTTTATTAACTGTTTTAAATTTCCAGGCTTTAACCTCTGGATAGGCTTTGAAATATCTCTCGATGAAATCCTCAGCTTCTTCTTCAGGTATTTCAAGAGTGCTGGCCAACCCTACAGGCGTCATTCCATAAATTATGCCAAAATTAACAATTTTTGCCTGCTGTCTGGGTATATTCACAAGGTCTGCAGTCTTCTGGTGAATGTCTTCCCCTTCCAGATAAGCCCTGATCAACTCAGGCTCCTGCGAGAAGTGAGCCAGCACTCGCAGCTCCATCTGACTATAGTCAATACTTACCAGCTTATATCCTGGAGAGGCTATCAGAGAGCCCCTGATAAGTTCCTTTGCCCTTTTGCTTTTCGGAAGTTGCTGAAGGTTTGGAGACGAAGAGCTGATTCTGCCTGCAGTCAGTAACTGGTTATAGCTTGTGTGTACTCTGCCGGTTGAAGGTTTAATGTGTCTGGGCAGGCCTTTCAGGTAGGTATTAAGAAGTTTTATCTTTTTTCTGTATTCTAAAATCAGAGAAATAATCTTATATTTCCCTTTTAATTGCTTCAAAGTATCTTCCTGGGTGTTTTCGATTGAAATCCCGAAATCCTGCAGAGCGGCCAACAGCTGGGAAGGCGAGTTGAGATTTATTTCTTTTCCCAGCAGCTCGAGTATTTGTTTTTGATAGTCAAGGACATCCAGGCTAACGTTTTCTCTTGCCTGTCTCAACTTTCTCTCTGAAATTAAAACCCCGGTGACCTCCATCCCCAGAAGCACTTTCAGAACTTTCAGCTCCAGCTCGTAGACTTCTCTCAGTTCCAGCCTTTCCAGTCTCTTTTCAAGGATAGGAAATAGCCTCAGAGTGTAATCAGAGTCAGCACAGCAATATTTCCCCAATACTGCGATAGGAGTTTCTTGGGCTTTCTTTTTGCCTGTGGTGTCTTCAAAAGTAGCAGGTTCCACTTCAAGATATTTTTTTGCCAGTACTTTTAGTTTGGCCGGAGCAT
>BDTY01000007.1 GCA_002897955.1 archaeon BMS3Bbin15 | reverse complement strand
CGCCATGCCCAGGTCTTTTACATCCCCAAGAACCTTTGTCACATAAGTCTCATTGAAAAGGTTGGAGAAGATGGCGTTCAATGCTCCGTGGGCGTCCATCTCCCGCCGGGTCATACTCTTACCTGTCCTCCTCCTGCAGTGCATCCTCCCCCATCGATGGTTCCTTTCCAGGAAATTGTTATCCCTGCTGAAGGATACATCATTTCCTTTGCTGTCCGTCACATGGACGAAGAGTTCGTGCCTGTGCACAGCAATCATCTTTCGCATTTTTGATACCATCTTTGGGTAATATCCGTCAAGCCGCTGTGCTTCTAATTCTACCTCGTCCAGCACCTCTTCCAACTTGTAATCTATAGCATCCAGTTCCTCAGAGCCCATAGGTTCTCCTTTCTTCAGATGATTTCTTGATTGGGAAAGCCTGAGTACTTCCCTAACCGTTTCGAACCAGACTGCCAGCATGTCCAATTTTCTTGCATCTGCCTTTACACCATCTCTGTCCAGTGCTTTCGCGATATGATTATCCATGACCATAAGTTCCTTTATGAACATGTTACGCCTGCAATTCTCGTGCATGAGTCTCCTTGCAAGACGATGGATGTCATTGGCTCTTTTTATCAGGTCATGATATCCCAACTTGAATGGGAACCCGCTGGAGTGTTTCCTGGAATATTCAAGGTGCTCAATGGCCAGGCGAACCCAGAAAAGCTCAGCAGTTTCCACTTTATTCCTACCCTCCCTACGCAGGACCTTCTTTTGTTTTACCAGTGTGGGAACCATCCTGGTGTTGATGACCTTCCTCCTGAGATTAAAATATATGTCCCGTAGGACTTCTGTGCCAAGATTTTTGACGAAATGAAAATGACATATCTGCTGGGGTATATCGGGGAACACTTCGGTAACACACCTCTCCAGTATCTGGCTCATATCCCTGACCACTACTAAGGGAGAACTGAAAGTTTCCTTATACTGCTCCAGGAAACCTGTGACGTGTTTTGTCGACTCCGAGGGTATGGTATCTGCCATAACAGTTATATCCGTCATCCCTTCCTTGGCGCAGAAAACTACATCACTACCCTTTTCCTCGGTGCCATCGATGTGCAGTACAGCCCCACCATTGGATTCAAAGAGTCTGGCAATCTCGGGGTACTTCGAGCGGTGGAGAAGAGAGAAATAGACGAGGAATCTCTCCGAGAGGTATGATATCTCACCAGTAGATATCGTTACACCACGGCCCATGAGAAGTATCCAGATTTCCTCACGCTGGAGGCACAGTCCCCATCTCAGAATACCAACTGCGTTCATCACGTTCATGTCGAAACGGCATCCCGGAAGGAAAAGCCGACGCATGGGTTTTGGGTAGACATAGATATCCGGATGGTCTGGGCAATAAAGCACTCTCACCCTTACTTCTATAAGACCTCTGAGGGTTACCACCTGACGCTGCCAGCTTACATAGAACTTCAACGGCTTCCCGCATCTCCTGCAGCGGGTTTCCGCTTTGAGGTCTTCTGATAGGAGAGGTAGACGGAGAATGTTTTTTTTCCGAAATCGTAAAACAGCCCAATCTTCTCCAACTCCTCCCTCGACACCATGATGCCCTGGTCTTCGAGAAACTCAAAGACGTCATTTGCAGTGAGAGCCTTCTGCATCAGCATTGTGGCGAGGTAGCTGAACCCGACATCATTTATCTCTGCTTTCTTGGGAGGGGCGTGAGGAGCGTTAGGGTCTTTGCCCAGGTATCTTATGTGCCTCTGAACCACTTTGCCTCCCACCCTTTTGTTTTCAACCTCGGCATAGTACACCGAGTTCCCGCGTTTTATCTTTCTAACAAAACTCATCAAGTGTAGTGTATATACACCACATATAAAAAGGTTTCTACACTACAGAAATTTGTAGAATCAGAAGTCATTCAGTCCTGGAAATAAAAGGACTACATGAGTGATTGTTCTCTGAAATAACGGAAAAAATCCAAAAGAGGATTGACGCTATAGTGTCAGAGTACTAGGCTTTAACACTCTCGTCAACTATTTCCTTCACAAGTTTTGAAACATTGTCAGGGAGTTCTCCGAGTTCCACACTGGTAAAGTTTCTCAATATGTCTGTTAAAAGTCCAGTCACTATAACTTTGTCTCCTTTCTGATACACATTTATCTTGCAGGGCATTATTAACCCCAGATTTGTATCTTTCTGAAGTGCTTTATATGCAAATTCAGGGTTGCATATCTCGACTATCTTATATGGCGTAAACTCTAAGTTCTTCTTGGCAAATGAAGCCTTCAAATCATGCACTGCCATAACACCAAAGCCTTTTTGTTTTGCAATCTCCCGGGCTTTTTCCACAACCTCATCAAAGGGTCTCTCAGTTTCTTTACTATAATATAATTCCATTTTTACCACTTTTTCCTATCTTATTGGAGATTTAATATTAACAACTACAAATTTAAGAAATATTTACTTTAACTGCTTTAAAAACTGTAAATTTAAGAAATATTTACTTTAACTGTTCCTTTCCTTTTATTCTGTTTTCGAATCCTTTGCCATAATTTCTCTTTTCAACATCATATACTCCTCTCTGGATATTTCTCCTCTTGCAAATCTTTTATTAAGAATTTCTATGGCCTCCTCATCATCTCTGCTGTTGCTTATAAGAATATAAACCAGAAGAGCAACAAGAATCCAGAAAGCAAGGCCAAAATCTCTGAAGCCCAGAAATCCAGAGCTTCCTGCATAATGCATTCCATAACTCTGTCCTCCGAGCATAAAACTTCCCCATGCCTGACATGGTGCAAAGTTTGAGCCGGAATCATAGAACAGCGTCAGAATAAAGAGAATACCCAACGTAGCGAAGATAATATAGCTCAGGATTTTTTTCATAGTCTTTAATCCCTCTTCAACATTTATAATTATTTAGATTGAAGAGATCTATCTCGGGTTAATCCTACCATATATGCTACTACATTCCATCCGAATATTCTCATACTTTTTATATCCATATTTCAAAGCACCTCAGCATATAGTTCTACCTCTGGGCAGGTATAATTTACCTTTAGAACCAGGGGTAGAACAAACAATAAAACTATTTAGAAGGGCATGTGATTGTACTAAACCGTACATCTATTAAAAAAACTAAAATATTATAAAGATACTGATGAAATATTGGCAATATGTCCTTATATGTTGTACATGGCTATATTCTGGCTGTGACTCTGAT
>BDTY01000006.1 GCA_002897955.1 archaeon BMS3Bbin15 | reverse complement strand
ATATTTTCGGCAGAAGCGACTCATACTTTTAACAAATAAGCGATTCTCTTTTATACGATAAAAGGTCTACTTAAGGCTAAAGATAAGTTTTGATAAGGGAGAGAAAAAACCATGACCCATTCAGGATTATAGAGTATTTATAAAACCGGGAGGTGATTATAAAAATGATAACCTTAATACTTGCAGGCGGCTCGGGCACAAGATTGTGGCCTCTGAGCAGAAGGCTTCATCCAAAGCAGTTTCTGGCTATTAATGGTGATAAAAGCCTGTTAAGGCAGACCGCCGAACGAGCAAAGGAACATGCAGATGAGATAGTTGTGGCTACCAATAGAGAGCAGTACTTTTATGTTAGAGATGAGCTCATTGATATTGTACCGGAGGATAATATAATACAGGAGCCTTCCCGAAGAAACACTGCGCCTGCAATAGCATTGGCTTCACTTTTTATCAATGAGCATTATGGTAATGAAAATTTTCTTGTGCTTCCCAGCGACCATGTTCTGAATGGAAATTTCTTTGAAACAGCAAAAAAGGCTGAGCCTCTTGCGAAGGAGCACCTTGTCACCTTTGGCATAGAGCCACGTAATCCGGCAACAGGCTACGGATATATAAAACCCGGGGAGCCTCTTGGTTATGGCAATAAGGTTAAGAAATTTATTGAAAAGCCATCCGGTGAGAAAGCAGAGCAGTTGATAAAGGAGGGCTGCCTGTGGAACTCAGGCATATTTTTATTTTCACCCTCTCTGCTCGCCCGGGAGTTTGAACTTCACTCTGGTGAAATAGCCAGCCATATGCAAAGCTATGAAGAGCTTCTTAATAGTTACAATAAGCTTGCAAGCATCTCCATAGACTATGCAATAATGGAGAAATCCTCACGCTCCGCCGTGGTGCCTTACTCTGGCAAATGGCAGGATATAGGCTCGTGGAAGAGTGTATATGCACTTATGCAAAAGGATGAAAAGGGCAATGCGGTGAAGGGCGAGGCTATGCTCTACGACACCAGCTCTTCCCTCATATATGGTGATGAGAGACTTGTCGCATGTATTGGTGTTGAAGACGTTGTGATAATTGATACCAGAGATGCCCTGCTTGTTGCAAAAAAAGATAGGGCGGAGGATGTCAAGAAAATAACGGAGGAGCTTCTTGCCAGAGGCAGGGATGAAGCAATTATTCATACTACGGTGCACAGACCCTGGGGCTACTACACTCTACTGGAGGAGGGCAGTCGTTACAAGGTTAAGCGCCTGTGCATTTACCCCGGGAAAAGCATTTCTTTGCAGAGGCATCACCACCGCGCTGAGCACTGGATTGTGGTTAAGGGCACCGCCAGAGTGGTTAAAGGCGAGGATGAAGTGTTCATCCATGAGAATGAGGGCATATACATACCAAAGTCAACCATGCACAGACTGGAAAACCCGGGCAAGGTTGATTTGCATCTGATAGAGACCCAGACAGGCGAATATATAGAAGAGGAGGACATTGAGAGGTTTGATGATGAGTATGGAAGATGCTAACTTTTTATTAATATATTAGATTAAAATCAATGGATATCTGCTGAATCATTCTCAGGAACTCTCCGAAAAATATGTATGTGGAGATTGGGCTAATCCACTGGAGCATCACGCTCCGGCAAGTCTGGTTGTTGAAGCAGGAAGCCACCCTATTCGTAAGGTGGTAGTTCACCAATAATGTTATTGAAATATCAATAAGTGATAGAAATGATTACGAGTTTGTCGTTTGGAAGTTTTCATCCATCAGGTCAAGGATGAGGATACGCTGAATATTAACGGGAAGGTGAACCATTACATTATGAAGATTCTGGCAAAATCAGAGGATAATGTTATCCTTACAAATATAAATTGGGATGATTAAAATGTATGAGGGCAGAATCATTATAGACCCTGATGTGAGACATGGCAAACCTGTAATTAAAGGCACAAGAGTGCTGGTGGATATCATTCTTGGTTCTCAGGGGGTATGCCAGTAGAGGAGGTTGCCGAAGAATACGGAATTGAAAAGGAAGACGTTATGGCGGCAATCGAATACGCCACCAGAATAGTTGCCAGAGAGGAAATCAGGTATATCCATGCCTGAAATAAAGTTTCTTCTGGACGCTGATATGCCTCGCTCCTCTGCCGGGATGATTAAAAGCTGTGGGTATGAAGTGGAGGACGTTAGAGATATTGGCATGTGCTCTGCAAAAGATAAAGAGATAATTGAAATTTGGCTTATGGGTTGAGAAAATTAAAAATAGAACGAAGACAATAATGATAGTATGGTGATATAATATGCTCGTAAAGTTTGAGATTTATAATGATGGCGAATATTGGTGCGCTCGTGGTATAGGAGTAGATATTTTCACACAAGGAAAGACCCTTGATGAACTCATGGAAAACATAAAAGAAGCAGTTGAGGTACATTATGGAGACTTATTGGAAAAGGGCGAAAATATAAAAATCTTATCTATCTCTGAGACAGAGGTGCATCCATTTGTCAAAGCTGCCAGTCATTAGTGGAGATAAATTAATAAAACTCCTGACTAAATTGGGTTATGAAATAATAAGACAAAAAGGAAGTCATGTACGTTTAAGAAAGAAAACACAAATGGGTGAACATAATATAACTGTGCCAAAACACATAGAGATTGCAAAAGGCACTCTGAATGACATACTTTCAAAAGTTTCTCTGTGGAATAACATACCCAAAGAGGAATTAATTAAAATGTTATCAAAAATATAAAGGTGACTATATGGCATATGAGCTGAGCTCTCGCAACCCTTCCGGTTGCTCAGGGCTAACGCCCTCACTTAACAGATAGATATGTGGCTCGCTATCGCTCGCCTAAATCCCGACTAAAGTCGGCACTTCACATATCCCTGAATTGGACATCTAATATAATTATTTCAGTGTTCAAACAGTGATAAGACATATAGAATAGTGGCCAATAATACAAGGAGGCGTCTTCAGGCATGACAGTGAAATTTCTTAAGGGATTACACAAGGATGAGCTTTTCAGATACGGCAGTGTGATGTTTGTCGCCTCCATTATATCCAGCGCCTTTAATTATATTTATCAGATATACATGGGCAGAGCTTTAGGTCCCGAAGAATACGGCGTTTTCGGTGCACTATTTGCAATTTCTTATATGCTGGGTATAGTTTCCAATACTCTAGGCACAAGTA
>BDTY01000005.1 GCA_002897955.1 archaeon BMS3Bbin15 | reverse complement strand
CATATCCCGTAAGGCTCCGTTTGGCTGAACCTAATTCCATGCCTCGCAGAGTTTTTTCGATATGCTGCGGCGACTATCCTGCGGGTTCCCGGCGATTAACTTTTTGATAAATTCTACGTCCTGGGTTGTTGCGACCCTCCCTTGATATTTAACATCCAAATCCATAATCTACACAGTAACATATGGATGACTTGGAATGCAAGAACTTTTTTTATACCCGCTTTTTTCAGTAAAGGGCTGAACTATTACCGAGATAGATTATGAAGGTGACGGAACAGTCGACTATACAGGCGCTACATTTGAAGACATAAGCTTTACATATTCAACAGAAGGTGTCTATTATCCGACACTAACAGTAACGGATGATCAAAGCATTACCTATACTGATACTATTGCTATTGTGGTGCTGAATCAGAATGACCTTGATACATTGCTGCAAGTCAAATGGAATGCTATGAAGACGGCGCTGTTGGCGGGAGATGCGGAAACAGCCCTTACTTACTTTGTAGAAGATAGCAAAGACAGGTATAGGGAGAAATTTACCCAGCTTAGTGATGATCAAATTAATTCTATATTCTCAAATATCATTGAGTTTGAAATCTATTCAGTGAATGATAGCATTGCACAGTGTGGTGCCATTCGAGTAGAAAGCGGGGGCACATTTTCCTATCCAGTAACTTTTGTTAAAGATGAAAATGGAATATGGAATATGATGGGCTATTAAAGATGGGTATTAAACATATAGTTTTTGCAATAATTTTGATTTTTCTAACCTCTGGCTGCTATGCATGGATGACTGGCATAGTAGTTGATGCAGAGACAGGTAAGCCTATAGATGGTGCAGTTGTACTTGTTGAGTGGACATATACAAGTGGAAAGTGGATGGGGCTGAGATCTACAAGTTCATATAAAGTAGTTGAAAGAGTAACTGATAAAGAGGGGAAATTTACTGTCTCAGGAGTTTTCAATCCATTAGTCAACCCTCCAACTGTTGTTGTTTATAAAAAGGGTTATGTAGCATGGAGAAGTGACTTTATATTTCCTGACTATAGAAAAAGAGAAGAATTTCAATGGAAAAACAACTATATGTTTAAACTGGAACGATTTAAGAAAATATATTCACATTCAAGACATATTAGTTTTTTAAGTAGCAGTGGCCTTAGTCTTAGTTCTACAAAACTTGAACATGCCCATTCTTGGGAGATTCCATATGCCCGAGAAGAGGAAAGACTGGTGAGAAAAAAGAGAAATACTCAAAAAAAGGGGGAGTATACTGAAAAAGAGATATGGAGAGAGGTTGTTGAGGAATTATATTTTCAGAAAGGAGAAGATATAAGTGAATAGGAAAATATTTATACTACGTCTAATTTCTTTCATAATATTTATATTATTTTCTAATTCTGATGCCTATGATAATAAAACTACCCACAGGGATATAACCAAGACAGCAGCATTACCTCTACAATCTAATCTTGACACTTATTTAAAGAGAAACTTAGGCATTCCTGCTGGTATTGATGAAAAGATAAGAGGGAAAAAGATTATCGATTGGTTTGCTGACGGCTCTGAATATGAAGACGATGATAATGCTGATAGTTTTTCTTTACTTCCACAATGCCGTGCCGTCAACCATTTTCATGACCCACTTAAGTCTTGGGATCAATCGTACATGACAGATCAGCCCTGGTATGTAGATGTATGGTGCTGGGACTGGAAGCCTATTTACTCTAATATTACATGGGCTACGAGTTATCTATCCCCACCACCTGACGGCGCAAAAGTTCCTTTCACTTATTCTTCTTCCATGTCTCCATACAATTGGGATAGGGCAAGGGATTACTACTACAAGGCGCTGACATTAACAACGGAAGAAGATAGAGAGATTTATCTTGCATGGACATTTCAGACAGTGGGACATGTTATACATTTATTGGAAGATATGGCTGTACCAGCTCACACAAGGAACGACTTCCAGTCACATCTTATTAAAAATAATAATAGCTTTTTTGATCGAATTCAGCCATTTGAACACTATGTAAAAAACCATCCAAGTCTTATAACCAATGCGCAATCTGATTTCCCATCCTTTACTAATCTGAAGCTCACAGACTTTTGGGATACGGACCAATATGTTGTTGGTTCTAACCCATTGACCAGTTTATCTATTGGTTTAGCTGAATTCAGCAATGCAAATTACTTCAGTGATTTTACAATTCCAAACAATAATCCAACACCGGAGCATACCTTTCCATATCCATCTGTTAATAGCTCTAATTACCATATATGCTATGACTTAGCGCCTGATTCAATATATGAATGGGATAGAAAATACATAAGCAGGAAGGATAAGGACGGGGGGGTGTGTCCAGAACCGTCAGTTCAAAGAAATGCAGACCATTTTGTAGCGGTTAGTCTCCTAAATGAGGAAAATGTAATAACAAACGATAATATATCTTCCTTAACTCTGTGGCTTGATGACAACGTTCATAATACCTATGCAAAGGATATTCTCCCCCGGGCCGTAGGCTACTCCGCAGGTCTGCTGGATTACTTCTTCAGGGGCAAGATCAACATAGTGCAGACAGGCACAGATACATTTCAGATAATAAACCTGTCGGATGAAGACATGGAAGGCAACCTCAGCTCCTTCAAACTCTATTACGACAATATCAATGACGAGCGTATTGAAATACCACTGGCCTTTTACGATGAATTGGGGACGCAGTATACAGACCCTGACACAGTACTCTCAATACCTGCACAGACAAAGTCATTATTCAAAGCAGAACTCCAGAGTCTGCCGGTAAATCCTAAGTCCCCAGGCGAATACATGCTCGTATACAAAGGCAGGCTTGGCAGTGAAGGAGCAGCGCCTTATGACACAGACTATGCAGTCGCTGCGCAGAAGATAACACCTGTTGAATTGCAAAATAAACAAACCCCCAAAGCCGCAAATCATTCAGAATAAGCCAACCCAAATCTTTAGCAAATCAGATTAAAATAACTCGAAGAGTCGAGTCTACGACCGGAAGAACAAAACAAAGAAAGGAACCCGAAGCAGGGAGAGAAACGTTTGCATGACGAAGAACCTCCCCAACTCCGGGCCAGGTATATTGTATTGTCGCTTTTTTTCGT
>BDTY01000004.1 GCA_002897955.1 archaeon BMS3Bbin15 | reverse complement strand
AAGAGGGCTCCATGTTGAGCGATTTTTCACCATAGCCCTGAGATCAAGCTTCGGTAATGTATCAAGGTATGTTGGAAGATCATTCTCTGTTTTTTGCTGATAAATCATACATCCTTTTGCAATAAGCTCGTTATCTGATTGCGTAGGTGAATATATATATGTTGAAACAGGACGATCCCAGTCGTCATAGTTAAGCCCCGCTTCTTTTAATGTGTCTATTGCCACATCTTTTAAAGTCATATTTTCACCGCAAGTCAAATGTCCCATATTGCCAGTAATCACAGCGCCTACTATCTCCTTTTCCTTATTACATTTACTGATAACATCTTTGATTCGCTTTGTAACAATATCAACAACATCCCCGCTATCAGCCATAAAATTAGAGTTCTTTAAATTGCTGCAATCTGAAACCACTTTCTCCAGCCAGTCAGAATTTGTATGTGCGCTTAAAAGTGATTTTTCTATTTTACCGTTTGGAGTCCATGCTTCCCATGTTTCATTTACGTTAATGACTGCATGCTCAACACGCGTATAATCTCCATTTATAACACTCTGCCACAGATCAGGGAAAACTGAAAAAACATGCCATACTGCCTGGGGATCTACCTCGCCGCCATATAAACTATGTATTAAGCTTTCAGCAGCAGAGGCTACTAATGATACTCCTGACATAATTTTGTTGTCTTTTGGTCGTGACCTTATCGGAACAACATATTCTTTATCATCAAACTTCTTCTTTTTTAACCTCAGGGAACTGAACTCAAAAATATCGGACCCAAGATGAATTACAATTAAATTATCATCATCCTCAACTTGAGTCTTTTCAGCATTTGATAGGCCGTCACACCATGCCATGGCTGCCGCAACAGGCCGCCAAAGAAGAGTAACATCATACCCCTTTCGTTTAATAGCACTGATTAAAGCTGACTGGCCATATTCATGCAAATCATTTGGTATAGCCAGCACAAAATGCTTAAGTGAATCAGGAAGTTGCTGAGCAATATGTTCAGCGATTGGCTTGACCAATGGTATTTGGACATTTTTACTAACTTTCCAAGATGCGCTCTGGTCACCTGCTGATATCAGTAATTTCCAGGCTAAGCTTATAGGCAGCCTTCTTATTCCATTGCCAGGATCGAAGCGGGCTTCTGGTGGCCAGGAATAGCCTCGACAGATTCGAGACTTTTGAGCATCAATCCCTGTCTTGTAATATCCCGTAGTTCTTTTGGGCATTATCACACATGCTGGAGTTTGACGCTCACTAATATTTTCTTGCCCGGATGCTTCTACTGATGGCATAACTATCCTGTCAGTGCATCCATCTATTGCACACCCCCAGGAATTCAATTGTTGCTCCTTTTAAAAAGATCAAGAACATATGCGATATATATCTGTATGTCCTCGAGAGCAGCTGCCCATTTCTCAGGTTTAGATGGCAATAATATGGTCTGAACTTTTGTATTACCTGTTTCACTCATAATTGAATCAGGTTCTTCAATATCGCCTAAGCTGCTTAACAGTATACATCCAGCTACAAGAGGGACGTCATCAAATTCCAGACTTAAACCTGTATAATTATTCTGAAGGCCTTCAGATGCCATTCCAGCAAGTTCCTTTATTGATGCTAAACGCTCTGCCCCCGCTCCATGCACTGTCCAAAAAACCACCAGGATTTTTTTCTTGGTCGCGATGTTTGTTATGAGAGCATAAAACTGGCCACCGAAAGCGCCTGTGTTACAACAAATACCATGTTCATCAGCCTGAAATGCATCTATAAATTCAATAATATAGTTAATGTTGTCATAGGTTAAAAAAAATGGCCCAGGCAAAGAATCGGAATATAACCAGGAGCCACAATTTTGTTCGCTTCTGAATCGTGCATCTGAATCACCGAGCAGACGTATATCTAAGATATCTGATTTATGCGTAAATGCAACGGAAACTAACATCCGCGCGATATCCGACCAGAGCCGTGACTGCCATGTCCAAGCTTCATCACGTTCTTGTTCCTGCCTGAGCAATTTCTGGTACAAATTCCATATCTTTTTATATCTGAGGTCATTCTGAAGAACATAGTTTGGTTTTGGCATTGTACTAATTCTCTGAACGTCTGCAATGGGGGAGTCTCTGAGAACTCTTCTGCAAATTTCCTTAAAGCTATCTACAAGCTTATATCTGGCGCTGTTACTGAAATCCTTCTGTTCATCCAGATATTCCATGGCAGCATATTGACAGCGCACCAGAAAATCTTTAAGCACTCTATTCTCAAGGGTATCAAAAGTATCTTCCCGTACAACAGCAAGAAGTTCCTGCTTTGTACCTGCCTTTTGAACATTAGAACGACCTGGTTGTCGAACCAGCCAGCGCAAACATGCAGAGTCAAGTTCCTGTATCCTGTCCATTCTATGCATTTTCCGTGTTCTCAACAAAATCCGGCGTGGTTGCTGAGCAATGTCAGCTAATTCTCTCCTCATCTGTTGGGCAATCTTCACAATTAAAGACATTCTTGGTTCTTTTGAAGACATATCTTTAAACATAATGTCTTCGATATCCTTCCAGGGCCTGGACAAACGCCTTTCTCGTCCATCATTTTCACCAGAATAAAATATAATCTCATTCATCTTATCTATCCAGGATAAAATCAGATTTTCCAATTTAAATGGTTGGTCACTTTGGGGATATTTGCCTTTTTTCTTTACAGGTTCCGGAATCACTCCATTACAACGGAAGGAATAGTGCTCATAACGCCTTTCTCTTCTAAAGATAAGTTCTACCTTTGGTGAAGAAGTGCGGGATAAAAATCCATGCGGTACTTCATAAAGCTGGTCTGTTTTATTTGTTAGTACGGGACCTAATCTGGGTAAGGGGACCATTTTTTTTGCAAGTAGCGGATTTGATTTTTGGGGCACACACACAATCGGAGATCCAAAGAATTCAAGTATGTTTTCCGCTGAGTTTGTGCTCATCAGAATTTTTTGATCAGGAACAGAGTGAGCCCAGGGGAATAAAAAGAGTGTTGCCAAGATCGGCTTCATGACTCTTGCTTGCGTGTAACACCGGTCCACG
>BDTY01000003.1 GCA_002897955.1 archaeon BMS3Bbin15 | reverse complement strand
CTTCTTGGTGTAGGTGTTGTAGCCGTTATAGGTCATTTGAGCACCGCAGTTCTGGCAGAATGGTGGCATGGTCATGCGGAAGATTCCATCCGTTGTGTACTCAAAATCACCTGCGTACTTGCCAAAGGTGGAAAGCAGCGCATCCTGTTGCGGAAAGTTTATTAGATTGCAGTTCAAAGTTACCATTCTAGAACACCAAGAACATCTCTCTTCCGGGAATAATAAATGTTTCGAGAGGAGGGGTGTTACTACTCATCCATCACTAGAAAATGCGACTGTGCCTTCTGCTGTTATTGTTGAAAGTCAAATCCATAGGCACCTCCACTACACTGCAACCTGATATTTATGACTAATAAACATAGAAATTGCTATGGTTTCCATACTTTTATCCACTCTATCCTCTTAAAATCAGCGTCATTTGTTGCTATATTGATGATTTCCTTCTTTTTCATCATAGCCAGATGCATGCTGTCGGCTATCAGGAGTCCGTATTTCGCTCCGAGTTCTACAGATTTTACAGCTAATTCTCTGTCTACATCAGAGATTTCAAGACCATCCACTGAGAGTCCATTAAAGTATTCCATATATTCTTCTACAGGAGAGTATACCATTTCAGAAAAGTCAGAATCTTTCATTTTTTTCTTTATTTTTAAAAGCGTGGGTTTACCTATATATTTCGAAGCCTCAGCAATTAAAATTTTAAATAGGACTTCATCTATAACAAAGGGAGTTATTACACCAGCAATCTCCCCTTTTTCAACTCTTTCTAAGAAACCTGAACAGCTCCCTCCAAATTCCGGATGGTCCAGAGCGTTGTATATAAATATATTCGCATCGATGAATATCCTTTCTGGGAGGTCATAATCTTGCAGCACTTAATCACCTTTATAAACATGATAGAGCTCTTCGAGGTCTTTTTCTGAGAGAGGCGTGCCTTTTATAATTCCCCTCACTTTTTCGGTGAAAGATTCTGGTTTAACGATGATAGTATGTCCTCTGGTCACAATGTCTACGTCACCTTCAAGTCCGGCGCTCTTCAATACATTTAAAGGAATTATCAGTCCTTCTTCTGTGATTTTTTTCTTCATCTTTACAGCCATATAAATCACCTATTGTTAAAGATTTGATTATTCTCCTTAGCAATCTGTTTTATAGGACAGTGAACTACCCACGGCTAAAGAGGGCTGTCTATCTCATTCCTGTGGTCGTAGTAATAAGAAAGAGCCTCATAAATCGCCGCCAGCGTCAACTGAGGGAACTCCTTTACCAGTTCTTCCGGCAGCATACCCTCTTTCAGTACGTAAAATACCACAGATTTCACGGGGAAGCGTGTTCCTCTGATTACCGTCTCGCCTCCCTGAATCATCATGTCCTTGGTTATGTACCTATATTGTGTAACGGTAGTAGGCATGTTCTCACCACCTTTTTAATTTTTAAGTGAAGATACAACTCGTCGGGATAAGCTTCCAGCTCTCCGGATAATCTCTCAAGTTCTCTTCTTATATCCGCTGACATTTTAACACTACTATATCCCTTATCCCTAACATTGTAAAAGTTCTCTCAGTGATTTTTCAGTGTGCATAGACTTAATCTCTTCAAGTAATTCATCTGTATCTGGTAGAAGTCCTGCTTCATCCGCCTCCTTCTTTATATCCCTTAACTCCTCCATCAACTGATTATAAGCTTTGCTTCTCCTCTCATCAATCCATTTATTCCAGTATTCAGTATTCCCCCCTGTTAGTGTCTCTTTGAAAGGAACAGATGCCAGCACTGTAAATATATCTATATTCTGCTCGTCTGTTCTGTTAATATCAACATTAAATTTCTCAACAACTTTGAAAAACACTTCTCTTTGAGAAGTATTTATTTTAAAATAATTGTTTTTCATCTTTGTAATTATCATTTCAAGTAAATCAACATACTCTGATGTAAAATAAATAATTTCATCATCAAAATCGCTCAAACTATTATAAAACATTTCAATGCTATGTAAAAGATTGTGGAAGTCTTCATCAAGGTGAGATGTTTGGTTATACTCAAGGTGTACTTTAAAAATTCCTAAATTTTTCTGGAAGCTGTATTTAGATTCATAGAATCTTTTATATTTTCTGTCAACCTTTTTATATATCCATCCATAAAAATCGGTAGTGTCATAATATACGATAGTTTATTATAGTAGGAAATACACACAATCCTCTTGGTGATATGAATGGCTCGACCAAGAGGGAGAATCGATGTTGTTTGCCAAAACCCGAGATGCCGTTATTATCTGAAGGAGAATGGAAAGGATATTATCAAGAGTGGTAAGTACAAAAGCACAGGTCATCAGAGGTATTATTGCAAGCATTGTAAAACATATTTCATGGAGACAAAAGGCACACCGCTTTACCGGAAACAATTATCAGAAGACGAGATTATCAACATATGCAAGCATCTGGTTGAAAAGAACGGGATACGAAGCATAGAACGAATCACAGGACATCACAGAGACACAATAGGCAGCCTGCTGGAAGACATGGCAGAACATGCGGAGCAGATGAACGATTATCTCATAAAGAACATGACTCTTACACCGTTTGAGTGCGACGAGCTGTGGAGCGTGGTTAAAAAAAACAAAAGAAAGTTGACAAAGGAAATGCTCACGCAGATAGACATGGCGATTGCTGGGCATACGTAGCCACTAAGGCGGATACTAAACTCCATCTTACCCATAGCACAGGCAAAAGGGTGCAGGATACAGCAGACAAACTGATTAAAACCGTTAGGAAGTGCGGCAAAAGCCCTCCTGGTAAATTTCGATGAAAGTGTCATCAATTACGGACAGCTCATTAAGGAAAGAGAGAAAGGGAGAGTTGTAGGCAAAAC
>BDTY01000002.1 GCA_002897955.1 archaeon BMS3Bbin15 | reverse complement strand
ACTGCATACAAGGCAGAATGGGCCGGTAAAGTAGTAACTTTTGTAAATCCTAAAAACACGTCTCAAGAATGCTCCTCGTGTGGTAAAATAGTCAAGAAAATCCTTAATATTAAAATACATAACTGTCCTTACTGTGGGTTGATTCTTGATAGACATGTTAATGCTGCCATAAATATATTACATAGAGGAATGATAAAAGTAGGGTTGGGATACACCGATTTGATGCCTGTTCGAGGTCTAGCACAAGTTCCACCGATGACTCAGGAAGCCAACGAATTTAGTCGTGGGTAGTTCACTTTAATGGAGAGGTAAAAATGAGGATAAAGATTTCTTTTGGCGGCAGGGGGTTTGTTCCCTTCAACTACAACCATTACCTTGCGGGTGTTCTGTACAGAGCCTTCAGAGAGGCTGACCTGGAACTTGCATATTCTGTCCACAAATCAAAGAACATCAAACACTTCACCTTCTCTGACCTCAAGGGTGGGAGAGCTGTGAAGGATGGGCTTGTTTTCGATATGGGCGGGTACTTTCTGCTCTCCTCCCCGAGGCACGAGGTACTTAAGGCGGCTGTGGAGGGTTTGCTGGATAATGGGGTGCTACAGATAGGCTCGGAGAGGTTCCATCTGGAGAGAATGGAAGTACTCAAAACTCCTGAATTTAATCACATGCCCGTGAAGCTCCGCACCCTCTCGCCCATAAATGTTAGCACCATGATAAAAATACCATGTGGTCTGAAACCCTGGGATTTGAATCCTTCCGAGGCCAAATTTTACGAGAATCTTAGAAGGAATCTTATGAAGAAGTATGAGCTTTTCTATGACAAACCACCTTCCAATACGGAGGTTGAAATCCATCCTCCCAGCTATACAAAACAGCGCCGCATTGAAATCAAGGGCACTTTCCACAGGGCTTATATGATGGATTTTTCTGTTTCAGGCTCTAAGGAGCTTCTGGAGATAGGCTATGAGGCAGGTTTTGGAGAGAAAAATTCCATGGGCTTTGGAATGGTGGAGGTCAGGTAAAAAAGAACCTTTTTCATTTTCAAGGAGTTCTCTGGAAAACTCGATAAAAGCACGAAACCGCTTTTCTGTCAATGTAATCCTTCGCATATATTCTAAAGGTTTTTACAAAGCAAAATATATAAATTTACGATTTTCAGATTTGAATAATACCTTTCATATCACTTTTCCGGTGGGGTTACAAAAGTTTTAAGTATTACCAGGTTTGATAGGGGAACATGGAAATATAGGGGGTGTTGTGGATACCTCAAATGAAAAATAGTGTTGCGGTTGGAGAGGAAGATGATGGAGTCATCAAATTCAGCTTTAACAATGACCCCTGGCTTGATAATGGTCTGGAATATTTCTATAAAATATTAAATGAAAATAAAGATGACCTTGGAATTGACCTTACAATCGGAAATTATGGTTTGAAAATACTGAACGCTGGCAATGATAGATTTCCTGACCAGCTTGGAAATGTTATAAAGAATATCCGTCAAAATCTTGTAGTCTGGAGTAAAGACAAGAAGACAGGAGAGGAAAAGGAAATAAAGAAGGATTTTATACTTATCCAGGAAGGAAAAAAGGTGGAGGGAATTGTTGCTTTCAAAGAGGAGATATATTCTAAAGATAAAGCCTCCAGAGCAATTAGTAATATTATGGATTTAATACAGAGTGAAGGTTCCGATACCTGCATACTTTGTGGAGAGAGTTTTTCCAGGCCCTATAAAAAACTCCAGCAGGCATCATATCCTTTTGTCACCAAAATTAAAAGCCTCAGTGGAGTACGCTCCTATAAGGATGGGGAGTTATACTCATTCAAAGAATATTTTTCCAATTTCTGTCCTAAGTGCTATCTCATCGGGATTCTTGTCTGGGCTGATAATGGTCTGGTATACAGGACATTTCCAAGAGGTAAAACCTTTGTTTTTCTTCCAAGAATGAATTCAATAAAGGAATTGACAATCTTTAAAGAAAGCTATAGGGAGATACTTTATCCTTCTGGAAGATATTCCAACTTGAGAGTAGAAAGAGGGAGTAACAAGGTTGAGAATACACCAGGAGAATACAGTACTCTGTTATGTTTTTACGAACGTTTCTTTTTGGAAGTGGAGGACCCTGTTGCCTATGCTACTCAGTGGTTTGTTGTTCATATCCCTCTTGGTACTATGAAGAATGTAAAGTATGATGACCTCTCCCTCAAAGGTAATATTGTGCATATAATACGGGAAATTTCTACAGATAAAGGACCTTCGATTTATGCAGAAATTATAAAGGAGATATACTTTTTCAATGACAATTCCAAAGGTTCACCTGTAAATTGGGAAATCACGAGGACTATTCAGGAAAAACTATCAGAATCATTCCTGAAAGATGATTTCAGACATTTTACAAAACAGCTTCTGCCCAGGAAGGGTGGACATGTAGGATTTTCAAAAAAAACAAGAGAATATTTTGAAACTTTAATATATATTTGGAGGTGGAAAAGAATGGGTATTCCAAAGGAAAATCTGGATACAATAAAAAGTGTTGGGAACATTATAGCGGTGGCGTCAAAAAATAATTTGAGCCTACTTTATAAATTGGACAAAACCAGAAATTTAGGTGAATTCTGGAGTGTGTTGAGGGAAGTCTCAAGGAAGATTGTAGGATTTAACAATAAGGAACAGGCCAGAATAAAACCCACTGCTCTTGATGGATTAATCCAGCTTGTCAAGACCTATGAGGAACAGTGGAAGGAAATCAGAGACCTTCTGGTTGTATATTCTTCCATGTATTATTCTATAAAGTCCAGAAAAGAAGGTGAAACAAATGAATGAGTTGAAAGGA
>BDTY01000001.1 GCA_002897955.1 archaeon BMS3Bbin15 | reverse complement strand
GGAATGGAATAATCTGGTTTGTTCCCGTAAAAATGGGTGATGATGTAACAGATGACGTATGGTACCCGTATTTTTATGTAACCGGAGTGCCTAAGGGTCGCTCCAGAGCTTTTAAGGACCCAAAAGGATGGTTAGTCTATGTAACAGAACTGAAGAAAGGAGACAAAGTAAAGGTCACTCCTTCTAGATTTGATTTTGAATTTCTGGATACATCTTCTCGCAGGTTTGAGGTGAGCTATGAGAATGGAAAACGTCGTGGCCCATTTAAATCCACTAGGTCATATCTACTGGAAGAACTAGATGATTTCGAGGAATTATGGGGTGTCCTGTGGAAGGGTCTTGCAAGGAGTCAAATCAAAAATGTAATAGAGCTCATAGAGACGAAACGTGAAGAATGGTTGCCAGAAAAGGGAAATGAAGTTTTTCAGAAATTTGTGCATGATGTCCTTCACAATGCCAACTGGAAGAATGGAATGCCTGAGATAGATAAATTAGAAAAGGCCGCAGTCAGCGGTAAGTTAAGAGATATAGTTGAGCTCCATATGGACATACTAAAAGATGGAATTAATAATAAAAAGGAGGGATTTGAATGAGTGAAAAGTATACCCACCAGCGATTTTTATCCATGGCCCTTGATCCAATACATGTAGGTACTGGTGGATACCGTTTGGGAAGTGTGGATAATTCTATAGTCAGAGAACCCGGAACAAATCTACCTAAGATACCGGGAAGCAGCCTGTTAGGTGTTGCCAGAAGCTATGCTGCAATGAGATATGGAAAGCCAGAGGCTGCAGGGCGGCATAAGAAATTCAAGGGCGATAAAAATAGATGTCCTATCATTTATACATTCGGAACGTCAACTGAAACTGGAGGAGGTAAGGCTGGAAGTATAAACATAAGCGATGCGCAGATTTTGTTTTTTCCTGTGTATTCCATGGCAGGGCCTGTGTGGGTAAGTACAAGGGAGATACTGGAAGAAGCGGGGTTCTTAGTAAATAGCCTGACTACCGGTGATGATAGTGCATATACCAACCTAAAATGGAAAAAAGAAGACCTCAATCTTGGATGGTTAATGCTAAATATAAAACCAGGATTGAATATAACGACGCCAGATAGTATAAAAGGGAAAAAAGAATGGAATGCTGTTGCTAACCGTATTGTTCTTGTATCTCCAAAATTGTTTTCTCAGATAGTCAACAGCAATCTTGAGGTTCGCACCTCGGTCGCAATTGATCCGGAAACTGGCGCTGCTGAAGATAAGGCACTGTTCACTTATGAGGCATTGCCAAGGACAACATGGCTATGGTTTGATGTCGTAGAGGATGACTATTTACGAAAATTCAAACCAACAAGTAAGCAGTTCAAGCGAGGAAATGGAGATAATTTTGAAGAAAATGCGGGAGACCCTCTCGAAGAACAATGGAATACACCTCTGGACGTTGCAAGAGCAGGATTAAAGTTGATAGAATATCTCGGTGTTGGAGGTATGGGTACCAGAGGATTCGGCAGAATGAAACTGACTGGTGACTGGGAGGTCGATGGGGGGTTGCCAAATGAACCTTGACCTTGAAGCCGCTAAAGCCTCTCAGGAAATTATCAATAAAACAGCAGGTAAGAAATCCAGTGAAGTAGAAAACCTCATCACAAAAACTCTTGGCGTTTTACAGGAAAACAGCGTTTATGCCTGTATGCTTTACCTATATTCTCGTACCAGTGAATCCGATGAAGCAGTCAGTAAAGTCACAAGAAAGCAACTTATTGGAATGACCATATTACTAGATAAAAATAAAAAATATGATGGAAATGATAAAGCTAAGGATGTATTGAACTTCCTTACTACTAACATCTGTAATGACCTCGATACTCTTCTTTTGACAAAACAACTCTGGAAACAGACCCTTACCTATACCCGTTATGGCGCGAAAGCTAGAGAGGAATAAAAATGGCATGGATTCCATATAAAATTACTTTTCGCCTTCTTTCACCTCTTAACGTTGGCTGGAAGAAAACAGGTAATCTGCAGCAAACTCGCCCCTATGTGACCGGTAACACTTTATGGGGTGCTTTAACAGCAAGACTTGTTCGGGACCAAGGAAATAATAATTATAAGGATATTGGGAAGAAGGTTGATGACGAGTTGAGATTTACATATTTCTATCCTACCACAGCCGAAGATGATGTCAAAATATGCCCCTGGGATAACTTTGATGAGTTCTCCTGGCAGTTTCTAAGCAGTTATGCGAGTACAGCATTATCTGGTAAAACTGCTGAAGAGGGCACACTCCATGAAACTGAATATATCTCTCCAAAAACTCGCGAGGGTAATCAAGTATATTTGATTGGCTATATAATCGAGAAAGATGGATGTAACTTAAATTGGATAGATGCCCTAAATAGATTACAGTTGGGTGGTGAACGTGGTTATGGTTGGGGTAAAGTGAATTTAATTGGTGACCCCGAAATGAGTAATAAATGTTTTGATTATGTTTTTGATGGCACAAAAGATTCACCACAAATTATCGTTCCAAAAGGGGAGAGAATCTTTGCTCATGCAATGGCAGATAAGTTAGAGTGTAAAGGGACTATTGAACCTCTTGTCGGCAGAGAAACCTCTAAAAAGAGAGGTTTTGGTGGCGTGATTTCGGAGGCAAAGATATGCTGGATGCCTGGAAGTATCGTAAATAAGGAGATTTCGTTTGAAATCTCTTCGAGAGGAATATGGAAAGAAGTGCAATGAATC